>JAYQOZ010000375.1:0-2443 GCA_038145035.1 Gemmatimonadaceae bacterium
TGCCCTTCACCTCGGGGATGACCAGCGAGGGCGCCTTGGCGGCGCCCGGCGAGGTCGGGATCATCGACAGCGCGGCGGCGCGGGCGCGGCGCAGGTCCTTGTGCGGCAGGTCCAGGATGTTCTGGTCGTTGGTGTAGCTGTGGATCGTAACCATCGACGCGTGCTTCATGCCGAAGCTGTCGCGCACGACCTTCACCATCGGCGCCACGCAGTTGGTGGTGCAGCTGGCGTTGGAGATGACCGTGTGCCTGGCCGCATCGTACGTGTCGCCGTTCACGCCGAGCACCACGGTGATGTCCTCGCCGGTGGCCGGCGCGGAGATGATCACCTTCCTGGCACCGCCGGCGATGTGCTTCCTGGCGTCGTCGGCCTTGGTGAAGCGACCGGTGCTCTCGAGTACGAGGTCCACGCCGAGGTCCTTCCACGGCAGCAGCGCCGGGTCCTTCTCCTTCAGGACCTTGATGCGATCGCCATTGATGGTGATGGACTCGGCGTCGTGCGTGACGGTGCCGGAGAACTTCCCGTGCACGGAGTCATAGGTGAAGAGGTGCGCCAGCGTCTTGGTGTCGGTGAGGTCGTTCACCGCGACGATGTCGATGGCCACGCCACGCTCCTTGGCGGCGCGCACGACCTGGCGCCCGATGCGCCCGAACCCGTTGATACCGACACGCAGCGTCTTGGCCATAACCCGTAGTCCTCGGGGGAGAGATTGTGTGTCCGGACCCATCGTCAGTACCGGTCCGCGCTGGTCCGCGCCCGGCCGAAGGTCAGGTAACTGAGGGTACGCGCCCCCGCCTCGAACAGGACGGTGGCACAGGCGTTGAGGGTGGCACCGGTCGTGAGCACGTCGTCCACCAGGACGAGGTGCCGGCCGCGGATGCGTGCCTCGGCGCCGGCGCCGAGCGAGAACGCGCGGTGAACGTTCGCCAAGCGCTCCCCGGGAGTCAATCGCGTCTGCGATGGCGTCTCGCGGGTGCGGCGCAGCAGCGAGGGCCAACTGGGGATGCCCCACGCGCGCGCCACCGCCGCCGCGATCGCCGCGGCCTGGTTGTACCCCCGCGCGCGCTCCTTGACCGGCGCCAGCGGCACCGGAATCAGCGCCGCCCGTTCCACTACCACGTCCGCCGGCCACGTCAGCCGTGCCAGGCGCGCCCCAATGCCCTCCGCCACGCCGACCCAGCCCTGATACTTGAGCGCGCGCAGCACGTGGCTCGCAGCGGCGTCCGGCACCCAGCAGTACGAGCGCGCGGCCCGTACGAACGGGGGCAGGAGCGCGCAGCCGGGGCAGGCGCCTCGCCGCGGCCGCGGATGCCCACAGCGGCCGCATTGCGGATGCCGGAGCAGCGGCAGGCGGGCCCAGCAGCGGCCGCACACCAGCCCCTCGTCGCTGTCGTCGAGTCCCGCCTCGCAGGCTGCGCAGACGCGGGGGAACGCAAGCTGTGCCAGCGCCACGAGTGCGCGGCGCCAGCGCGGCGCGGCTAGTTCAGGAGGCTCGCCCACATGGCCTCGCGATCGGGCACGAGGCCAAACCAGCACGCGAACGAGCGGGCTCCCTGCTCCACCAACACTCCCAGGCCGTCGCGCGCCCGCAGTTGCCTGGCACGGCAGGCGCGGACCCAGGGCGTGCCATTGCGGCGGTAGACGAGGTCCAGCACCGCCGCGCCCTCCGAAATGACCTCCGGATCCACGGGGACGTCGTCGTCGAGGAGGCCGATGGGCGTGGCGTTGACCACCAGCGTCGCCCCCTCGACGGCGTCCTCGGCAGACGCGGCGACGGTGGCGAACCCCGCATGACGCGCCGCGAGCCGCTCGGCACGGGAGCGCGTGCGGGCGTGGATGCGCAGCGAGGCCCCTGTCCAGCCGGCGATGGCCTCGCACACCGCGGCCGCGGAGCCGCCGGCTCCGAGCAGGGCGACGCGCTGGTCGTCCGGTGGGGGCAGGACACTCGTGTCACGGGCCGGACGATTGGCGAGGAGACGCCGCGCCTCGGCATCAAATCCTCCCACGTCGGTGTTCTCCCCATGCAATCGCCCCGCCGAGTCGCACCAGAATGTGTTCACGGCGCGCACGCGGGCAGCGACCTCCCCGACCACGTCGCAGTGCGCGAGGAACGCCTCCTTGAGCGGCACCGTCACGTTGCCGCAGAGCCGCTCCTCGCGAATGCGGGCGACCATCGCCGGCAGCGCTTCGGGCGGGACGTCGATCGCCTCGTAGCTCGAGTCGAGCTGCGCAGCCTGCAGCGCCGCCTGCTGAAAGACCGGCGACAGCGAGTGCCCCACGGGATGTCCGAGGAGCGCGAGACGCGCGGCCGTCTGCGTCAACTCCCAGCCGGCCCGCGTTCGGCCGCCACACGGTCCAGCACGAGGGCAACGGCGGCCGACAATTCGCCAAAGGTCGCGCGATAGGCGTCGAGGTCGCCGCCGAAGGGGTCCCCCACGGGCGT
>JAYQOZ010000376.1:0-2420 GCA_038145035.1 Gemmatimonadaceae bacterium
TGACGCGGCGCGCCGTCGCGAGCGCCCGCACGGCGCGCGACACGTTGAGCGGGATGCCGAGATGCCGCGCGAGCTGGTTGCCGGTGCCTCCCGGCAGGATGCCGATCGGCACCGGGCGTGGCACACGCGCGCTCACGGCCTCCATCACGGTGCCGTCGCCGCCCAGCACCAGGATGGGGTGGCCATCCGGCGCGGCGGCGGCGAGTTCGGCAGCGTGACCGGGCGCCGAGGTGCGCACGACCTCCGGTGCGAAGCCGACCTCGCGGCAGGCCGCCAGCGCCTCGGACTCCGCGGAGCGCCCGCCACGCGCGGCGGGATTCACGATCAACAGGGCGGGACGCGGAATCCCTTCCTCGGCTGCGGCGCCGGTCACGTCAGAATCGCCAGGTGCGGAAGAGATCGAAGCCCAGCTGGCGGGGCGTCGGCACGAAGCCGCGGGCACTGGCATTCGCGTTCACCGAGCAGAGCACGGCGCTGGTCGGCGGCTCCACGCCCACCGAGGCAGACACGCCGCGGCCGAGCAGGTAGTCGAGCTTCAGCCCGAGCGCATCGGTGAACGAAAGTGGATCGCTGCCGCCGCCCTGCGTCACCAGCTGACCGACTTGGCAGAGGCCGGCGTCGAGACGCACGAAGGTGCGCTCATTGATCTGCTTGGCACAGTTGAAGCGGGTCCCCGCCAGGATGCCGCCGCCGACGCGCCGCAGCCGGCCGCCGTAGGCATCGAGGCCCGCGGTGGACAGCTGCGCATCGTCGCAGAGGCCGCCGCCGGAGGCCTTCCCGCCGAGCACGCTGCCGAGCGAGCCCACGACCACGCGTGCGGCGGTGGCAGAGATGTCTCCGTTGCGTCCGCCGATCTCCACGCTCGGGCCGCCAGTGACGAGGTACGAGATCAGGTCGGAATTCGTCACGCGCATGGAGTCCGGCGAGGAGAGCTCGAGCAGCGGCTGCTGCAGCGTACCGCCGAGGTGGACGCGGACGCGCACGTCAGGGCGAACGCCCTGCTCGCTGTACTGGCGCACCGTGTGCAGCGCCGAGATGTCGAGTGCAGGGTTGAGCTCCGGATCGCCGAAGAAGCGGATCTCGCCCTGCTCCACCGCGAAGGTGCGCTGCACGGGTCCGAGGTTGAGGCGATACGTGCCGCGCTGGGTCTGCAGCGGCCCGAGCAGCGCCAGCTGCAGCTCTCCCGCCGCAACACCTCGGCTAACGCGGCCGCGCGTGACGCTGACTTCGCCGCCGAGGTTGATGTTCGCCTCGGTGGAGCGCAGCCACACGTCGCTGCCCATGCGCACGGGCACGTTGTCAATCGTGAGATTATCGATGAAGTCCGGCGGGGCCGCGGTGACGCCGCGCACCACCTGCGTGGTGATCGTGTCGAGCAGCGCGAAGCGATCCGGGCCCTCGAGTGGGATCACGTCCTTGCCTGCGAGTTCGGGGATGGCGATGATTGCGCGGTCCGCCGTGAGGCTGCCGCGAAGGGTGGCGGCGCGCCAGGGACCGGTGAGCCGCAGGTCCCCCGAGAGATCGATGTCGGCGAGGTTCGGGCGCGCGATGGCGTTGAAGCCGCGGCCGCTGAGCTGCAGGTCCACGCGCGGGTTCTCGCGATTGCCCAGCGAGACGGTGCCGAAGAGCCGCGCCGTCCCGCCGCGTCCGCTCGCGGCTGCCACGTTTCGCACGTCAATGGAGTCGCCGAAGAAGCCGATATCGGCCTCGACGCCGCTCCAGCGCACGTCGCCCAGCGCCGCCGGCGCGAGCGTGCCGTTGCGGACCTGCAGTCCGCCGGCAGCCAAGGGCCGCGCCCAGGTCCCGCCGAAGGTCAGGTTCACGGCCAGCACCCCGCGGGCATCAAGGCGGCCGCCGAGCACGGTCTGCAGGAGTTCCAGCCCGAGCGAGTCGCCCTGGATGCGTCCGCTAATTGGGCCATCGGCCGCAAATGACGGACCCGCGGCATCAAGCCCGAGCCGCAGCGGCAGGTCGCCGTCGGCGACGAGTGCCGGACGCGCACGCGCACCCATGCTGAGGTCCACACGCACCCGATCGGCCTCGGCCGTCGCGCGGGCCCGCAGCGTGTCGAGTGACACGCCGCGGAGCACGCCGCCGCGCCAGTCCGCACTGGCCGCGAGCACCGGCGTCGCGCGCGTCCCCGTCAGGGTGGCATCGACCCATACGCGGCCGCGTGGGGCGCCCGGCAACTGCAGCAGTTCCGCCACATCCCGCAGCGGCAGGTCGGCACCGCGCAGGCGAAGGGCCAGTGCCGCGTCCCGGGGCATCGCGCCGGCCACGGTCAGCGAGGACGCCTCGGCCGCGAGCGCCAGCGAATCCACGACGAAGCCTCCGGCGGCGAAGGCGAAGCGGGCCGGGGCCACGAGCTGCCAGGTGCGCTGCGAGGTCGCGAGCGTGAGCGCCGCGATGTCGAGTCGCGC
>JAYQOZ010000377.1:0-2406 GCA_038145035.1 Gemmatimonadaceae bacterium
GTCACAGACCGGGGGGCCTTCGACATCAGAGCGGGCGATGGGACTCGAACCCACGACGTCCAGCTTGGGAAGCTGGCATTCTACCAACTGAATTACGCCCGCAACTCCTCGGAGTATACCCCGGCCACCCCGGGCCAGCAAGCCAATCGGGCGTGTGGCGCCAGCCGGGTCCCGGGGAGATTTTCCTCCTATGCCCCCTGCCCCGAATTGGGCCGCACGCGCCGGGTCGGCCGCCGACGCCGTCGCCAGGATCACCAGCGGCATGCGCGTCTTTGTGCACGGCGCCGCCGCCACGCCGCATCCGCTGCTTGAAGCACTCTGCGCCCGCAGCGACCTCGAGAACGTCACGCTGTACCATATGCACACCGATGGTGCCGCGCCCTGGACTGAACCCAAGTTCGCGGGCCGGATTCGCTCGGTCTCGCTGTTCAATGGGCCGTCGCTCCGGGAACCCGTGAACGCCGGCCGCGCGGACTTCGTCCCCATTTTCCTGTCGGACGTCCCGCACCTGTTCCGCAACGGCATCGTGCCGCTCGATGCGGCGCTCGTGCAGCTCTCGCCGCCGGACCGCCACGGCTTCTGCTCGCTGGGCACCTCGGTAGACGCCGCCCGCGCCGCGGTGGACAGTGCCACGCTCGTCATCGCCGAGGTGAACGCAAGGATGCCACGTACGCATGGGAACACCTCCGTGCCGTTCGCGCGGCTCGATGCCTGCGTGGCCACCGATCGCGCGCTGCCGGAGCATCACGCGGCGCCCGAGACGCCGGCCATCGCGCGCATCGGGGAGCTCATCGCCGGGCTGGTCGAGGATGGGGCCACGCTGCAGATGGGCATCGGCGCGATTCCCGACGCCGTGCTGTCGCGCCTGCACGGACGCCACGATCTCGGCGTGCACACCGAAATGTTCTCCGACCGGCTCGTGGATCTGGTGGAAAGCGGTGCCGTCACCAACATGGCCAAGGCCTTTGGCCGCGGCCGCATCGTCACGTCGTTCGTCCTCGGCTCGCAGAAGGTGTTCGACTACGTCCACGACAACGCCCGCGTGCAGTTCGAGGGCTGCGACTACACCAACGACACGGGACGCATCGGGCGGAACCCGAAGGTCGTCGCCATCAACGCCGCCCTGCAGGTGGACCTCACCGGCCAGGTCTGCGCGGACTCCATCGGGACGAGGATCTACTCCGGCATCGGCGGGCAGATGGACTTCATCCGCGGGGCGGCGCGCTCGGCGGGCGGCAAGCCCATCATCGCGTTGCCCTCGACGGCGGCGGGCGGCAAGGTCTCGCGCATCGCGAGGGTGCTGGATGAGGGCGCCGGGGTGGTCACCACGCGGGGGCACGTGCACTGGGTGGTGACCGAATACGGCGCGGTGAACCTCCACGGGCGCTCGCTGCGGGAGCGGGCGGAGCTGTTGATCGGGATAGCGCACCCGGACTTCCGGGCGGAGCTGGCCAGGGACGCGAGGCACCCGCACTCAGCCTAGGGGACGCCGGGCGACGCCGGCGGCAGGCTCCCCGCGGCGCCAACAGACGTCTCCTCCACCGTCCCCGCGCACAACGCCCCGCCCGCGCAAAGCGCGGGCGGGGCGTCTGTAGTACCGATGCCGTCCTGAGAGCCACAGGTGGGAATTGAACCCACGACCGCTCGATTACGAATCGAGTGCTCTACCCCTGAGCTACTGTGGCGGGGAGAGAGGTCCCACCGGTCCAACATGCCCTGGCGCGGACTCGAACCGCGACGCCTTGCGGCACCACCCCCTCAAGATGGCGTGTCTACCAATTTCACCACCAGGGCAATCCGAGGCTGAACGGGAAACGGTGAATGGAGCTCCGAAGCCGGGCAACCCTTCACCGTTCACCCTTCACCTTCCACCCTCAAAACGGGAGCGACGGGGCTCGAACCCGCGACCTCTCGAGTGACAGTCGAGTGCTCTAACCAAACTGAGCTACGCCCCCATACCACAGATCGTGCGACAGGCTGGGGACCGAGATCCGACCGCGCGCTGCGACGTCTTTCCAACAGGCCCCTCAGGGCCAGTAGCCCCAACGGGAATCGAACCCGTCTCTGCACCTTGAAAGGGTGCCGTCCTAACCGATAGACGATGGGGCCGATTGTGCTGCCACTGCAGTAGCGGTAACGGGATTCGAACCCGTGTTCCAGCCTTGAGAGGGCCGTGTCCTAGTCCCCTAGACGATACCGCCAACGTGGGATCCTGCTGTCGTCCTTCCACCTGCGTCCTGACCAACAGGCCCGGAGGGAATCGAACCCCCAACCGCCGGTTTTGGAGACCGGTGCTCTACCAATTGAGCTACGGACCTAGGCAGGGTGGATGACGGGATTCGAACCCGCGACCCTCGGAACCACAATCCGATGCTCTAACCGACTGAGCTACAGCCACCAGAATCC
>JAYQOZ010000378.1:0-2387 GCA_038145035.1 Gemmatimonadaceae bacterium
CTCCTCGCCCTCGTAGACACCGATCAGCCAGTCCGCCGCGGAGTTGGAGAGCATCGCTGCAACGCCGCGGTCCGTCAGGTCGTCGAAGAGCCACTTCAGGCGCACCTGCTCTCGCCGGCTGAACGCGCCCTCCGTGTACCCGGTGAACGACGACGTCTTCGACAGCGGCTCGAACGGCGGGTCGAAGTAGACGAAGTCGCCCGCGCGCGCCTCGGTCGTAACGTCCGCGAAGTCGCCCGTGCTGATCTCCACGCCGCGCAGCGCAACGGCGGCGGCGTGCAGCGCGGGCGCGTCCAGGATGCGCGGCATCAGGTAGCGGCCGTGCGGGACGTTGAACTCGCCGCGGCGGTTCACGCGGTACAGGCCGTTGAAGCAGGTCTTGTTCAGGAAGATGAACCGCGCGGCCGTGTCCACGCGGTCGTCCGGGGTGCGGGCGCGCTGCGCGTAGTAGAGCTCCGCGCGCTCCTCCGGCCCGGCGGCGAGGTACGGCGCGGCGAGCGACTGGAGGCGGGCGATAAGTCGCTCCACGTCGTCGCGGACCGCCTCGTACACCATCACCAGCTCGCGGTTGGCGTCGTTCAGGACGGCGCGGCGCGGGGCGAGGTCCGCGTCGCCGGCGAGCGCGAAGAACATCGCCCCACCGCCCAGGAACGGCTCGTAGTACGTATCGATACGCCGAGGAGCGCGGGCGACCAGCTCCGGGATGAGCTGGGTCTTGCCGCCGGCCCACTTGATGAACGGCCGTGCCCCGTGCTGTGCCCCGTGCTGGGCCCCGTGCGCCTCGTCCTCCGGCTCGTGGGCAGCGCCAGTCACGCCCGGGGACTCCTCGTCCGGGGCGGGGATGGCGGCCGCTGAGGAACGTCGAGGGGCGATGGCGGAGGGCTCCGTCCGGGTACGGGAACGTGGGTCACCCTGGGGAGGTGGCCGGATTGTAGCCGCTCCGGCCCCGGCGGGGCGAATGCGCATGGCACGGCCCCGGAAAACTCGTAATCAAACAGAAACAATCACGACACAGGGGTGACACACCACCACGCGATTCTCGGCACCTAAGAACTCGGGAGGGCGCTCGTGCGAGCGTCCTCGGCCGGCCCCGCGGGGCGGGATGCGAACGGAGCATGCCTTGGTCGAGGTGAGTGCAGCCGATACGGCGTGGTTGTTGACCAGTTCAGCGCTGGTGCTGTTCATGACGCCCGGGCTGGCGTTGTTCTACGGCGGCATGGTCCGCGCCAAGAACATGCTGGCAATGCTGATGATGAACTACGTCGCCATGGGCGTGGTCACGGTGCTGTGGGTCATCGTCGGCGCCTCGCTCGCCTTCTCGGGCGACGCGGCCGGCGGGTTCATCGGCACGAGGGGCCTGTTCGGCATGAGCGGCGTCGGGCTCGGGAACGAGATCTTCGGGTACAGCATCCCGGACAACGTGTTCCTGATGTTCCAGCTGATGTTCGCGATCATCACGCCGGCCCTGATCGCCGGCGCGGTGGCGGAGCGCATGAAGTTCTCCGCGTGGATCGTGTTCATCGCCGTGTGGTCTGTGGTCGTCTACTCGCCCATGGCGCACTGGGTCTGGGGCGGCGGCTTCCTCGCCACCGCGATCGGCGCGGTGGACTTCGCCGGCGGCCTGGTGGTGCACATCAACGCCGGTGCGGCCGCGCTGGCGCTGGTGCTGGTGCTCGGCCCGCGCACGGGCTGGGGCCGGCAGATCATCCGCCCGCACAGCCTGCCGCTGACGATCCTCGGCGCCGGCATCCTGTGGTTCGGCTGGTTCGGCTTCAACGCCGGCTCCGCGCTGGCGGCGAACGGCCTGGCCGGTCACGCGTTCATGACCACCCACGTCGCCGCCGCCACCGCGGCCGTGACCTGGATCGCGATCGAGACCATCCCGGGCGGCAAGCCCACCACGCTGGGCTTCGTCTCCGGCGCGGTGGCGGGCCTGGTGGCCATCACCCCGGCGGCGGGGTTCGTGACCCTGATGGGCGCGCTCATCATCGGCCTCGCGGCCGGCGTGGTCTGCTTCGGCGCCCTGCGCCTGAAGACGATGTTCAACTTCGACGACTCGCTGGACGTCATCGCCGTCCACCTGGTCGGCGGTATTCTGGGTGCACTGCTCCTCGGCTTCCTCGCCGACAGCTCCATCAACGAGCTGGCGAGCGGCGGCGTGGACCAGTTCATCAAGCAGGCGATCTCCGTGGTCGTCGCGTTCGCCTACTCCTTCATCGTCTCCTTCGCCCTGGCGAAGGCCCTCGACCTGGTGATGGGCATCCGCGTCACGGAGACCGAGGAGCGCGCCGGCCTGGACGTCTCGCTCCACGAGGAGCAGTCGTACCTGCTGTCCGAATAGGCCTGCTGCCAAAGAGGAGTCCCTGATCGTGAAGATGATCATCGCC
>JAYQOZ010000379.1:0-2372 GCA_038145035.1 Gemmatimonadaceae bacterium
CCGAGCGCGCCTGGCGCTGCCGGCTCCCAGAAGACGACGCGCCCGAGGCCCGTCGCGCCTCCTCCGCCGAGCGGCGCTCGGCCTTGGCCTTCGCGCGCGCCCGGTCCTCCGCCTTCCGCGCCCGGATGGCCGCGATGCGCTCGGCCAGCGGCACCTCGAAGCGCTCCACCGGACGATGCGCGTAGTCGAAGCCCTCGAGCGTGCGCCGAGGGAGCTTCTTGGCGATCGCCTTCTCGATGGCGCGCAGGTCCTGCTCCTCCTCCGGCGACACCAGCGTGAATGCCTCGCCCGTGGCCTCGGCGCGCGCCGTGCGGCCCACGCGATGGATGTAGTCCTCGGGCAGGTGCGGCACGTCGAAGTTCACCACGTGCTCCAGCGCCTCGACGTCGATGCCACGTGCCACGATGTCCGTGGCCACCAGCACGCGAAGCTTGCCGGACTTGAAGCCGGCGAGGGCCTCGGTCCGCTGGGCCTGGCTGCGATTGCCGTGGATGCGTGCGCTGGGCACGCCGGCCCTATCGAGGATCTCGGCCAGGCGGTTGGCGCGGTGCTTGGTGCGCGTGAAGCAGATCACGTTGCCGACGATGTCCTGGCGCAGCAGGGCCAGGAACAGGTCGGCCTTGAGTGCCTCGGCCACCGGCCACAGCGCCTGCTCGATCCCCACGGCGGGCTTCGACACGCGCTCCACGTTGATGCGCGCCGGCTCGCGCAGCAACTGGCGCGAGAGCTCGACGATGGGCGCGGGTAGGGTGGCGCTGAAGAACAGTGTCTGCCGGTCCGTAGGCAATGCCCGCAGGACCTGCTTGATGGCCGGCAGGAAGCCCATGTCGAGCATGCGGTCGGCCTCGTCGAGCACCAGCATCTCAAGCGCGCGGAAGTCCACGTAGCGGCCGGGCTGCGAGAGATGGTCGAGCAGCCGGCCCGGCGTCGCGATGATTACGTCCACCTTCTGGCGGAACGCACTTTCCTGCGGGCCCATGCCGACGCCGCCGAAGATGGCCGCGCCCCTGAGCGAGCTGTGCCGCGCGAGGGCGGTGAAGTCCGCGTGCACCTGCGCCGCGAGCTCACGCGTGGGCACCAGCACCAGCGCACGGGTGGCCCGCGTCGGCTGCGCGAGCAGCCGATGCATCATCGGCAGCAGGAAGGCCGCCGTCTTGCCGCTGCCCGTCATGGCGCAGGCCAGCACGTCACGCCCGTCACGGGCGTGGGGGATGGCGTCGAGTTGGATTGGGGTGGGCTTGGCCCACTGGAGGTCTTCGGTCGCGCGCACGAGAGGCGCTGCGAGGCCGAGTGCTGCAAAGGACATCGGATGCGGAAACAGGTGACGCGCGGGACGCACGTTGCAGGAAACGTACACGGGTGCAGATTCCTCTCCTAGCCCTCGACGCCCCCTTGCCGCCCCGGACATGCCCACGATTCCGTTCGACGAGTACCGCCGCCTGCCCGAAGCCGACATGCTGGAACGGGCCCGCGCGTTCTCGGCCGAGCTGCGCCGCCGCCGTACCGTGCGGGACTTCTCCGATGCCCCGGTTCCGCGCCAGGTGCTCGAGCACTGCCTCCTGGCCGCCGGCTCGGCACCCAACGGGGCCAATCTGCAGCCCTGGCACTTCGTGGCGGTGTCGGACCCGGAGCTCAAGCGCGAGATCCGCGAGGCGGCCGAGGAGGAGGAGCGGGCGTTCTATGGCGGTCGGGCCAGCCACGACTGGCTGGACGATCTCGCCCACCTCGGCACCGACGCCGAGAAGCCGTTCCTGCAGCGCGCGCCCTGGCTGATCGCGATCTTCGCGCAGCGCTGGCGCGCTCAGCCCGACGGTACCCGCCGGGTGAACTACTACGTGCCGGAGTCGGTGGGCATCGCCACCGGATTCCTGATTGCGGCCCTGCATCACGCCGGACTCGCCACGCTCACGCACACGCCCAGCCCGATGGGCTTCCTGAACAAGATCCTCGGCCGCCCGAGCTCGGAGAAACCGTTTCTGCTGCTGGTGGTCGGCTATCCGGCCGAGAACGCGCGCGTGCCCGCGATCACCAAGAAGTCGCTCGGGGAGATCGCGACGTTCCGGTGAGCTGTGGCCGCGCCGGCGCGGGGCACCGCGGCGCGGTCGCTACTCGTAGCGCAGGGCCTCGATCGGATCCAGCCGCGCCGCCCGCTGCGCGGGGAGCACGCCGAAGATCACGCCGATCAGCACCGAGACCACCACCGCGACGACGGTCAGGCCAATCGGCGGTGAGGCCTGAATCCCCAGCAGCCGCGTGACCAGCTGGCCGGCACCGAGGCCGAAGAGGATGCCGATCGCGCCGCCGATGCCGGTGAGCGTCGAGGCCTCGATGAGGAACTGCACGAGGATATCGAGGCGCGGGGCGCCCAGGGG
>JAYQOZ010000380.1:0-1066 GCA_038145035.1 Gemmatimonadaceae bacterium
GGCTACACCGAGCGCGAGAAGCAGGAGATCGCCAAGAAGTACCTGATCCCGCGCCAGCTCGAGGAGAACGGCCTTGCCGACAAGGCGTTGCGCTTCGAGGACGAGGCCATCGCGTCGCTGGTGAGCCAGTACACGCGCGAGAGCGGCGTGCGCCAGCTGGAGCGCGAGGTCGGCAAGGTGGCGCGCAAGGTCGCGCGACGCATCGCCACCAGGGAGGGCGACGATGTCACCGCCGACGGCGTCATCTCCGCCGCCGAGGTGCGCGAGCTGCTCGGTCGCCCGAAGGTGCACCCCGAGAAGGCGAACATCGCCCACGAGGTGGGTATCGCCACCGGCATGTACTACACGCCGATGGGCGGCGACATCATGTTCGTCGAGGCCTCGGTGCGGCCGCTGGCCGCGCCCCGCGGCGCCGGCGCTGGCAGTGCGGGCGGCGGCGCCCCCGGGGCGCTCATCCTCACGGGCCAGCTTGGCGGCGGGATGAAGGAGTCGGCGCGCGCGGCCTTCACCTACGTCACCAAGAACGCCGAGCGGCTGGGCATCCCGCGCACGCGGCTGGGCAGCGTGGAGACACACATCCACGTACCGGCCGGCGCCATCCCCAAGGACGGGCCGTCGGCCGGCGTGGCCATCAGCACGGCCCTCGCCAGCGAGATGAGCGGACGCCCGGTACGGAAGGACATCGCCATGACCGGCGAGGTGACGCTGCGCGGGCGCGTCCTGCCGATCGGCGGCGTGAAGGAGAAGGTCCTGGGCGCGCTGCGGGCCGGCATCACCGACATCATCCTGCCGAAGCAGAACGAGGCCGACGTGGAGGACGTGCCGGACGAGGCCCGCGAGCGGCTGCGCTTCCACTTCGTGGAGACGCTGGAGGAGGTGCTGAAGCTGGCGCTGCTGCCGGAGCCGACGACGGAGAGGGCGAAGAAGCCGTCGCAGTCCGCGGCGTAAGGGTCACGCAGACGCGAGACGGGGGGGGGGGGGCCCCGCCCCGCGCCCCCCCCCCGGGGGGGTGGGGGAGGGGGTTGGGGGGGTGGGGGGGGGGGGGGGGGTGAAGCGGCCCCCCCCC
>JAYQOZ010000380.1:1076-2367 GCA_038145035.1 Gemmatimonadaceae bacterium
CCGGGGGCCACCACGCGGGGGCGGCCCGCGGCTTACGGGCCCCCCAGCCGGGCGCGGGGGCGCCGCCCCCAGCGCGCGGCCCCCCGTGTGCGTTTCGATCCTCGCGTTATCGGAGATCGGGCAGTGAGCTGCGATAGCGCTGGACCACCCGGCCGAACGCATCGACGCTGGACAAAGCACCATGCGGTTCCGGCAGCTTCAGGCTCCACGCCGGGATCGGTGACAGCAGCGCCGGGGGCGGGACGGTGAACGGATCCTTGATGTTGAGGTTGACCGTATAGCCCAGGTCTGCCAGCGACTGCAGCGTCATCTTCGAGAACGGGTTCGATCCGGCGCTCAGGTAGCCGGTCATCAGCTCGGACTGGAACACGCTCTCCTTCCAGTGCGAGTTGATGGTGCCGCCCCCAGGCACACAGCTCGACGGTGCGTTGACGCAGTCCTCCGCAGGGACGCCGTTGGCACAGAAGGCCCCACCTGCGTGGTCGTTCATGCAGGCGCTGGTCGCGAGCGCGCCGACGAAGTACGGCGTGGACTCCGGCGCCGTGCCGCTGCGAAGGCCCTTGGCCGTCCAGAGGGTCCCGACGCCGATGACATGCAGCATCTCGTGCAGGATCACCGGTTCGAGCCGCCCCTGGTTCTGGAGGTTCTCGAGATCCGCGATGTCAAAGCGCATCCGTCCGACGATCGTGAGCTGGTTCGAGGTGCGGATGTAGCACGGGCCCGCGGAGCCCAGCACCTGACCAGGCCCGTCGATGGCCTCCACGGTGGCGTAGATGACGAGGCCCGGAATGGTGTCGGTCAGCCTGAGGCCACTGACACAGTTGCCCGCATCGAAGTTGGAGAACACCACGGCCGACAGCTGGCCCACCACGCCGGCCATGATGCGGTTCGCGGAGTTTACGAACGCGGCCTGGATGTCCCCGCCAGGCGGGGTGCCTCGCCACCGGATCTCGACGTCGTAATCCGACTGGATGTCCGCGTTGAGCACACGCGAAACGACGCCGGCGACGATTTGCAGCTGTTGGGCGCCGCCGGCCTTGCCGAGCGTCCACGCCGGCATGGTCGCGATGCCAGAGCCATCCGTGAGGGATGAGGACGCCGCGACGCTGCCGCCGCCCTGGAGGACGGTCCAGAATACCTGCGTGCCCTCGGAGACGTTGCCGAACCTGTCGCTGGCGCGGACGCGCACGGGCTGCCCGAGGGCGTCACCGGCGAGTGCCCGCTGCCCCTCGCCTTCGACAATCGCGAGGCGCTCGATGACGCCGGTGATTCCCTGCGTGGTAAAGATGGC
>JAYQOZ010000381.1:0-2367 GCA_038145035.1 Gemmatimonadaceae bacterium
CGCTTCGCCTGCGAGGTGAAGGGCTTCGACCCGGCGCAGTACATGGACCGCAAGGAAGCCAAGCGGTCCGACCTCTACACGCAGTACGCGATGGGCGCCGCCGTGCAGGCGATGCGCGACGCGGGCTTCGAGAACGGCGGCTACGATCCGCTCCGCACCGGTGTCATCATCGGCTCGGGAATCGGCGGCATCGCCACCTTCGAGGACCAGTGCCATACGTACTTCACGTCCGGCCCGAACCGCATCTCGCCGTTCTTCGTCCCGATGTTCATCGGCGACATCGCGGCCGGCGTGGTCTCGATGCGCTTCGGCGCCAAGGGGCCGAACTACGCCACGCAGTCGGCCTGCGCGACCAGCGCGCACGCCATCGGCGATGCCTTCCGCATCATCAGCTATGGCGACGCCGACGTGGTGATCGCCGGCGGTTCCGAGGCGGCAGTGGCGCCGATGGCCATCGGCGGCTTCGGCAACATGCAGGCGCTGTCCACCCGCAACGAGTCGCCGGCGACGGCCTCCCGGCCGTTCGACGCCACCCGCGACGGCTTCGTGCTGGGCGAGGGGGCGGGCGTCGTGGTGCTCGAGGAGCTGGAGCACGCCCGCAGGCGCGGGGCGCGCATCTACGCCGAGCTGGTGGGCTACGGCGCCACCGGCGATGCCTACCATCTTACGGGGCAGCCCGAGGACCACGAGGGCCTGCAGCGCGCCATGCGCCGTGCCCTCGAGGACGGCGGGCTCAAGCCAGAGGACGTGCAGTACATCAACGCCCACGGCACCTCGACGCCGCTGAACGACCCGAACGAGATCCGGGCCATCAAGAAGGTGTTCGGGACGCACGCGACGGCGCTGAACGTCAGCTCCACCAAGTCGGCCACCGGCCACACGCTGGGCGCCGCGGGCGCCATCGAGGCGGTGTTCACCACGCTGGCAATGCCCCACGGCGTCATCCCGCCGACGATCAACCTCTCGTCGCCGGATGCCGAATGCGACCTCGACTGCACGGCGAACACGCCGGTGAAGCGCGAGGTCTTCGCGGCCCTCTCCAACTCCTCCGGATTCGGCGGCCACAACGTGAGCATCGCCCTCCGGCGGCTCACGGACTGAGCGCGTGCCGGACGCGCTGAACATCCCGTTCGCGCGCATCACGGACCCGGTGGTGCGCGGCATCGCCGAGAAGGTGGCGGCGGGCACGCGGCTCACGCAGCTGGACGGCGTCGCCCTCTTCGAATCCCCGGATCTCACCGGCATCGGCCTGCTCGCCGATGCCGTGAACCGCGCGAAGCACGGCAACGTCATCACCTTCGCCGCCAACCAGCACATCAACCCCACCAACATCTGCACCCTGCGCACCACCTGCGTCTTCTGCGGGTACGCGCGGCTGCCGAAGGAGGAGGGGGCCTACCGCTACACCATCGACCAGGTGATGGCGGAGGCACGGCAGGCCAGGAACGGCCTCACGCGCGAGTTCCACATCGTCGGCGGGCTCGATATGCAGGCCGGCCTCGAGTACTACGAGACGATGTTCCGGGCCCTCAAGGCCGAGCTACCACACGTGCATATCAAGGCGCTGACGGCGGTGGAGATTGCGCACATCGCGCGCATCGAGAAGAAGACCTGGGCCGAGGTCCTCACGGCGCTGAAGGCCGCGGGACTCGACACGATGCCCGGCGGCGGCGCCGAGACCTTCAGCGCCGCCGTGCGCGAGGAGATTGCCCGCAAGAAGCTCGGCGCCGCCGACTACGTCGGCGTGCACCGCACGGCGCACCAACTCGGCATCCGCACCAACTGCACGATGCTGTACGGCCACGTCGAGACGTACGCGGACCGCATGGAGCACCTGCAGACGCTGCGCGACCTGCAGGATGAGACCGGTGGATTCCTCGCCTACATCCCGCTGGCTTACCATCCGGATGACAACGCCCTGGGCGAGACGCTGGGCCGTCGCGGCATCGCCTCGAGCGGCGTCGACGACCTCAAGAACCTGGCCATCGGGCGGCTCTTTCTCGACAACTTCGCCCACGTGAAGAGCCACTGGATCATGGTAACGCCCTTCCTGAGCCAGATTGCGCTGCACTACGGCGTGAACGACCTCGAGGGCACCGTGGTCCGCGAGAAGATCTATCACGCCGTTGGCGCCAGGACCTCGCAGGCCATGTCGCTGCCCGAGATCCTGACGCTGATCCGCGGGGCGGGGAAGGTGCCCGCCGAGCGCGACAGTTTTTACAGCATCGTGCGCACGGATTTCAGCGAGATCGAGGCCCAGGCCGAGGCGGCGGCCGCCGAGGCCCGCGCCCGCGCCGCCGCCGCGAGCGGCCGCGAGCTGCCGACGGTGGGTGCCGCCTGATGCGCGTCGGGCGCATCCCCTACATC
>JAYQOZ010000382.1:0-2332 GCA_038145035.1 Gemmatimonadaceae bacterium
GCGTTCTTCTGGATGGGCCGGCTGGTGGAGTTTGACCGGACCGAGCGCATCTTCACGGCGCCGCGGGAGAAGTTGACGGAAGATTACGTGACCGGACGGTTCGGCTAAGGAGTCTGCCGTGGAACGCCACTTTCAGGAAGAACTCCAGACCCTCCAGCAGCGCCTGCTGGAGATGGGCGGCCTCGCCGAGGAGCGCGTGCGCTCGGCCGTGGCCGGGCTCGCCCAGGGCGATCACACCCGGCTGTCGACCGTGTCGGTGGGCGACGAGCCGATCAACGAACTCCACATCGAGGTGGACCGCCGGGCGTTCCAGCTGCTGGCCCTGCACCAGCCGATGGCGGTGGACCTGCGGGCCATCGTCGCGGCCCTGAAGATCAACACGGACCTGGAGCGGGTGGGCGACCTGGCGGTGAACGTGGCCGAGGCCGCCCGGCGCTACCTGGCCCACCCGCCGGTCAAGGAACTCATCGACATCCCGCGCATGGGCGACATCGCCCAGCGCATGCTCCGCGATGCCCTCGACGCGTTCGTCCGCCGGGACCTGACACTCGCCCAGCACGTGCTCGACGAGGACGATGAGCTCGACGCGCTCAAGAACCAGATCTTCCGCGAGCTGCTGGACTTCATGCTGCGCGATCAGTCGACGGTGGAGCCCGCCCTGGACCTGATCCTCATCTCGCGGCACTTGGAGCGCATCGGCGACCACGCCACGAACATCGCCGAGGACGTCATCTTCATGGTGTCCGCGCGCGACGTCCGCCACCACGCGGACATCCTGTCCGATCAGCGCTAGGACGGCCCTGGGGCCCGGCGGGCCACGCTACAATCGGCCCGTGGCCACGCCGCCCCCCCGCCTCTGCGTCGAGTGCCGGAAGGCGCCGGCCGACCCGGCCTGGCGGCCCTTCTGCAGCGAACGCTGCCGGAATCTGGACCTGGCCCGCTGGGTCGACGGCAGCTACCGCATTGCCGGCGACCCGGTCGCCGGACCGGACCCCGAGGCCGACGACCGCGAATAGTCAATTTTCAACATTTTCATCTTTACCGGGCAGTGTTTTCCCGGGAAGTCACGATTCACACCACCGGCGGCCGATTGCCGTTGATCTCATCCGGGACCTGCCGGAGAGTGTCACTAGACCCATGCCCGAGACCCTGACCATTACCGACAACCGCACGGGCCAGCAGTACGAGCTCGCCATCAAGGACGGCACGATCAAGGCCACCGACCTGCGCCAGATCAAGGCCGGCCCCGACGACTCCGGCCTGATGACCTACGACCCGGCGTTCATGAACACGGCGGCGTGCTACAGCCGGATCACGTTCATCGACGGGGACAAGGGCATCCTGGAGTACCGGGGCTACCCCATCGAGGACCTGGCCGGCAGCTCCTCCTATCTGGCCGTGGCCTACCTCCTGATGTTCGGCGAGCTGCCCACGCAGGCGCAGCTGGCCGAGTGGACCGACCACGTGCACCGCCACATCACGGTGCGGCCGTCGATTCAGGACCTGATCACGACATTCAAGCCCGACGCGCACCCGATGAGCGTGTTCCAGAGCGCGGTGGCCGCCCTCTCCGCCTGCTACCCGGAGGCGAAGGACGTGAGCAGTGAGGCGGTGCGGCGCCGGCAGGAGTACCGCCTGATCGGGTGCACGCCGACCATCGCCGCCTACAGCTACCGCCACGCCACCGGGCAGCCGCTGGTCGACCCGGATCCCTCGCTCTCCTTCACCGAGAACTTCCTCCGGATGCTGTTCAAGGGCCCGGGGGAGTACACGCCGGACCCGGTCCTCGCCCGCGCGCTCGACGTGCTGTTCATCCTGCACGCCGACCACGAGCAGAACTGCAGCACGAGCACCATGCGGAACGTCGGGAGTTCCCACGCGGATCCGTACGCCTCGGCGGCCAGCGCGATCGGGGCCCTCTACGGCCCGCTGCACGGCGGTGCCAACGAGGCCGTCCTCCGGATGCTCACCCAGATCGGCTCGAAGGACCGGGTGCCGGAGTTCATCAAGCAGGTGAAGAGCCACGAGGCGCTCCTGATGGGCTTCGGGCACCGCGTCTACAAGTCCTACGACCCGCGCGCCCGGATCATCAAGAAGACGGCCGACGAGGTGTTCGCCGTCACGGGCATGAACCCGCTGCTGGACATCGCCGTCGAGCTCGAGCGCATCGCGCTGCAGGACGACTACTTCGTCAAGCGGAAGCTCTACCCGAACGTCGACTTCTACTCGGGCCTGATCTACCAGGCGATGGGCATCCCGACCGGCATGTTCACCGTGCTCTTCGGCATCGCCCGCACGGCCGGCTGGGTGGCGCAGTGGGACGAACTGGTGC
>JAYQOZ010000383.1:0-2324 GCA_038145035.1 Gemmatimonadaceae bacterium
CCGATGGCCGAGGCCGTGGTGCCCGACGTCGGCGCTATCTCGCACATCCGCACCACGCCCGTCACCAACCCGGTGCTGCAGCGCATCTGGGCCGAGGGCATGGAGCGCTCGCAGGCCATGACCCTCGCCCAGGAGCTGATGGATCCCATCGGCCAGCGCCTCACCGCCTCGCCGCAGATGGACGCCGCACAGGACTGGATTCTCTCCAAGTACGCCACCTGGGGCGTCACCGCCCGCAAGGAGCGCTACGGCACCTGGCTGGGCTGGAACCGCGGCGTGACGCACGTCGATCTCATCGCGCCGCGTGTGCGCTCGCTCGAGGCCTACGCGCTGGCCTACAGCCCCGGCATGGCGCGGCCGGTGGAGGGTGAGGTGGTCGCCTATCCGGAGGGCGTGAGCACGCCGGAGCAGTTCGACGCCTGGCTGCCGAACGTGAAGGGCAAGTACTTCCTGATGAATCCGCCGCGGCTCTCCTGCCGCTCGCCGGGCCAGTGGGCCGAGTTCGGCACCACGGAAGAGACGGACCGCGTCAACGCCGAGCAGACGCGCCTGCAGCAGGACTGGGCGCAGACGAACGTGGCCATGAGCGGTGGGCGCAACGTGTGGCAGAAGCTCAAGGACGCCGGCGCGCTCGGCGTGATGACCTTCCAGTTCTCGAACTACCCGGGCATCCAGAAGGTCTTTGGCTCGCCGCTGCAGACCGTGCCGTCGTTCGCCGTGGGCTGCGAGGACTATGGCCTGCTGTACCGGATGGCGCGGGCCAACCAGAAGCCGCGCGTCCGCGCCTTCACCGACAGCCGCCTGATGGGCGAGCGCCCGACCTTCAACGTGGTCGCGGAGATCCGCGGCTCGGAGAAGCCGAATGAGTACGTGATGCTCTCCGCGCACTTCGACTCGCACTCGGCGGCGTCCGGCGCCACGGACAACGGCACCGGCACGATCACGATGCTCGAGGCCCTGCGCATCCTGAAGGCGGTGTACCCGAATCCGAAGCGCACTATCCTCGTCGGGCACTGGGCCGGTGAGGAGCAGGGCCTCAACGGCTCGAAGGCCTTCACCGAGGATCACCCAGAGGTGGTGGCCGGCCTGCAGGCGCTGTTCAACCAGGACAACGGCACCGGCCGCATCGTGAACCTCTCCGCCGGGCCGTTCCCGGGCGCCGCCGTGCGGCTCGAGAGCTACCTGCGCGAGGTTCCCAACGAGATCACGCGTTGGATCCGCTTCACGCCCACGAGCGCGCAGGCCACCGGCGGGACGGATCACGCCAGCTTCGTCTGCCACAAGGCGCCGGGCTTCAACCTCGGCGCGCTGTCGTGGGACTACTCATTCACCACCTGGCACACCGACCGCGACACGTTCGACAAGGTCGTGGAGTCGGACATCAAGAGCAACGCGACCCTGACGGCGATGCTCGCGTACCTGGCCAGCGAGGACCCGGAGCGGATGCCGCGTGAGATCGGCGCGCTGCCGCCGACGCCGAACGGCCAGCCCGGCCAGTGGCGCGACTGCACGCCGGCACGCAGGTCGGCCGAGGGCGCTGTCCGGTAAGCTGCTGGACGAAGGACGAAGGACGAAGGACGAAAGACGGGGGGCGGAGGCTGAACGACAGCGTGGCGCCGAATATCATTCGGAAGGCCCCCTGCGTCCCCTGTCCTCCGTCCTTCTTCCTGGCGTGCGCCCACCGATCACTCTAAGCTGGCGAGAAGGTCGGTTCCTCGACCTCTGGATGCTCGTGCACCTCGTTGCCGGGTTCGCGGGGGCGAGCACCAATGTCCTCTGGCAGCTCTCCACGCCGGTCGTCTATGCGATCGCGCTCGGGATGATGGTCGCGTGGGAGCTGGGCGAATGGCTGTTCGGCGTTCGGGAGGCGTGGGAGAACCGCCTGCTCGACATCATGGTGGGACTTGCCGGCGTCTGGCTGGAGCAGGCACTCGTCGCGCCGGTGTCGCGGCGGGTCGAGGCCCTCGCCTGTCTCGCATCGATTCTGCTGCTGGCCGCGCTCAGCACGCGCGGATGGGTGGCGTACCGCCGCCGTGAACGGGAGCGGAAGGCTATGACATAGGTCACAGTCCGATGAAGCCCTCCGCCCTGTCGCGCCGCGCGTCCAGCCCATAGCATAACAGGGTCACCATGAATGCTCTTCGCCGCAGCCATCGCCCGTTCGCCCGCTTCCTCGCGGGGACCGCGGTTTTTGCCCTCTCCCTGCTCTCCTGCGGACGCGAGATCACGGGCCCGAACGGCCCGCGTTTCGCACGGGGCATGTCCTTCATCGCCGAGTTCCCGAGCGGCTTCGCCTCGCTGGAGCAGGGTGCCGGCAGCGTCGT
>JAYQOZ010000384.1:0-1934 GCA_038145035.1 Gemmatimonadaceae bacterium
GCCCAGGCGTCCGAGTACGCCGACCGCGACGACTTCTCCTTCGGTATCCGCTCCGCCCTGCCGTGACCACCCCGCAGCGCTCCGTCATCCATTTCCGCCGCGGCATCCTCCGCTGGTCGGAGACGTTCATTGCCTCGCAGGCGCTGGCGATGCGGCGCTATGCGCCGGTGTTCGCGGGCTACAAGCGCGTGACCGACGGCATTGCGCTGATCCAGGGCAAGCCGGCCATCGTGCTCACCGAGCAGGCGATGCTGCCTGGACTCTCGTGGCAGCTGCTCAAGAAGGGCTGGCACGTGCCGGGTGGGTTCCTTCGCGCGCTCACGGCGACGAACCCGGCCGTGGTGCACGCGCACTTCGGCAGCGGCGCGCTGCCCGCCTACGCGATCGCGAAGGCCCTGGATGTGCCGCTGGTCGTCACCTACCTCGGCATGGACATCACGGTGACGCCGTCACCGGCGGAGGCGGCGCGGCGGCGCCGGGCCTTCGAGGTCGCCGATGCCGTGCTCACGGTCTCGGACTTCCTGGCCGACCTGGTGCGGAAGGCCGGCTGCCCGCCGGAGAAGCTGCGCACGCTCTACACCGGCGTGGATGTAGAGCGCTTCCAGCCGGGATCCTCGCCGCCGGCCCGCGCCCAGGTGCTGTACGTGGGGCGCCTCGCGGCCAAGAAGGGCGTGACCCACCTACTGCGTGCGATGCCGGCGGTGGCGGCGGAGGTCCCCGACGTCGAGCTCGTGATTGCCGGTGACGGCGACCTGCGCGCGTCGCTGGAGGCGGAGGCCCGCACGCTGGGCGTGCGCGCCCGTTTCCTCGGCATCCAGACGCCGGACCATGTGCGCGCGCTGATGCAGCAGGCGACGCTGCTCTGCGGCCCGAGCGTCGTGGATGCGCGTGGCAACGCCGAGGGACTTCCCTTCGTGTTCCTGGAGGCCCAGGCCTGTGGCTGTCCCATCGTGGTGTCGCCGTCGGGCGGCTCGGCGGAGGGTCTCGAGGACGGCGTGACCGGAATCATCTGCCCGCCGGGCGACGAACCGGCGCTGGCACGGGCGATGCTGGGGATCCTGCGGGACCCGGCGCGCCGAGCCGCCATGGCCACCGCGGCCCGCGCGCGGATGGTCGAGCGCTTCAACCTCGCGCGGCAGACCGCCGAGCTTGAGGACCTGTATGACCGGTTGGTGGCCGCGCGCGGCACCCGCGGGTAAGCTAGAGCGCAGGCGGCCGCGGCCGCCGATCACACATCAGGGAGGCTTTCGTATGCGAATGCCGTTGGCGGTTCGTGATTGGCTCACCCTGTCCCCGGCGCGCCTCGCCGCCTTCGTGGTCGCGCTGCTGGCCGGTTCGTCGATTGCCTTGGGGGCGCAGGGCACGGCAGCCCGCGCGCTGCGGCTCGGCACGCCGGTCAATGCTTCGTTGACGGAAGGGGACCCGACCTTCGAGGAGCGCGGTGCGTTCCACGTCTACCGGCTCGAGGCAAAGGCCGGCGACCGATTCATCATCACGATGCGCTCGGAGTCCTTTGATGCGTACGTGTGGGTCGCGCGCAGCGTCGGCGTGCTGACGGCTTCGGTGGCCAGCGATGACGACAGCGGCGGTGATACGGACGCCCGGCTGCGCTGGCGGGCCCAGGCGGCGGGGATCTATTACGTCGTGGCGCAGTCCCTGGGCAGCGACGGTCAGGGGGCCTACACGCTGACGGTCGAACAGGCGCCGCCGCCGGCACCGCTGGTGGCCACCGAGCTCTCGCTCGGGAAGTCGGTCGAGGGCAGCATCAACGAGTCGAGCCCGATGCTGGAGGACGAGACGCCGCCAATCCCATTTGCGTTGTACACGTTTCGCGGCAGCGGCGAGCGGGTGCGTATCACCATGCGCTCCGGCGCCTTCGACGCCTTCCTGCGCGTCACCCGCGTGACGCCGGACGGTGAGGTCGAGCTGGGCAC
>JAYQOZ010000384.1:1944-2321 GCA_038145035.1 Gemmatimonadaceae bacterium
ATCTACGCCCGCCCGCTCGATGCGAATGCCACGGGCTCGTTCACGATCTCGCTGGCCGCGGCCCCGATGGCGCGCGTGATCAGTCGCACGATCACCGTCGGGCAGACCATCGCCGGCGCGCTGACCACCGACGACCCGGAGATGGAGAACGGCAAGTTCTTCCATCAGTACGCGGTGACCGGCACCGCCGGCCAGCAGGTGCGCGTGATCTTCCGCTCCGAGGCCTTCGACGCGTTCATCACGGCGTCGCAGCCGGGCGAGACCTTCACACCGGGCGAGACGGACGATGACTCGGCGGGCGGCACCGATGCCCGGCTGGACCTGACGCTGCCGTCCAGCGGCGTGCTGCTGATCCGCGTGCACGGCCTGGGCACGGG
>JAYQOZ010000385.1:0-2307 GCA_038145035.1 Gemmatimonadaceae bacterium
CCACGGAGGAACGGAGCGTAATCTACACCGGGGGCGATGTTTGGGCCTGCGTTTCGCTTGCCCCGCCCCGAGCCGGACGATAGCTTCGCAGGCCAGATGCGTGACGCGCTCGTGGGCTCGACCATCGCCGGCTACACCCTCCTCGACCGGGTTGGAGAGGGCGGCACGGCCACCGTCTACCGGGCCTCGCACCCGGAACACGGCACCGTCGCCTTCAAGGCACTGCGCGAGAAGCTGCGGCAGGACCGCACGGCGGTCGCCCGATTCACCCGCGAGGCCAGCTTCGGCACCCGGGTCACGCATCCCAACGTGATCCGTACGCTGCAGACCGGCGAGGAGAATGGCCTGCCGTTCCTCGTCATCGAGTGGGCGGCGGGCGAATTACTCGAAAGCTATGCCAAGCGGCACGCCCCATTCCCGCCCGACGAGGTCGCGGCGGTGGTCGGGCAGATTGCGGGCGCCGTTTTCGCCGCGCACAACGCCGGCATCGTGCACCGCGACCTGAAGCCGGACAACGTGATGTACGACCACGACAGCCGGACGGTGAAGCTGCTCGACTTCGGGATCGCGACATCCACCGACACGACGCCCGACCAGCGCCTCACCCGTGCCGGCTTCTTCGTCGGGACCCTGATGTACGTGGCGCCCGAGGCGCTCTCGGGCGAGATCGTCTCGCCGGCCGCCGACCAGTATTCGCTGGCGACGATGTCGTACCTCTTCCTCACGGGCGTGCTGCCGTACACGGCCCGCAGCCCGCGTGACATGTTCACGCAGCTGCTCTCGCAGCCCCCCGTCACGCTCAACAAGGCCAAGCCGGAGCTGCAGTACAGCGAGGGCGTCGAGGCCGTGGTGATGAAGGGCCTGGCGAAGCTGCCCACGGATCGGTACGCCAACGTCGTCGCCTACGCGGATGCGCTGGCCGAGGCGCTGAAGACGCCGTTCCCCGCGGGCGCGGGCGGCGGCGCGGGGCTCTTTTCGAAGATGAAGGGACTCTTCGGCCGCTGAGGCCGCTCGGCCCGCCGGCCCCGCGTTCAGCGCAAGGTCGGCTCCAGTGGCAACCAGCAGGTGAAGGTGCTGCCCGCTCCCGGCACGCTCTCCACCGTGATGTCGCCGTCGAGCAGCCGCGCCAGTCGCCGCGTGATCGTGAGTCCGAGCCCGGTGCCGCGCCGCGGCGAGTCGCCGCGCGAGCCGGCGCCCACCTGCTCAAACTCGTCGAAGATGCGCGCCTGGTCCTTCTCGGCCACGCCGATGCCCGAATCCACCACCTGCAGGGCCACCCAGGCGCCACCGGCCGCGAGCATCGGCCGCTGCTGCGCCGCGCGCGCCTCGAGCGCGCGCGCCGGGTCCGTCACCAGCGCCGCGCGCCCCGCGATGCCGCCGTCCTGCGTGAACTTGATGGCGTTCCCCAGGAGATTCACGAGAATCTGCCGTAGGTGTGTGGGGTCCGTGCTCAGGCGCGGCAGCGTCGCCGGCACCTGGATTGAGAGCCTGAGGCCCTTGTCGATGATCAGCGGCTCGACCTCGCTCACCACGTCGATGACAAAGGCCCGCAACGAGAGCGGCTCGCGATGCACCTCAAGTCGGCCGGCAGACAGGCGGGCGAGGTCGAGGATCTGGTCCACCAGGCCCTGCAGGTGTTCGGCCGAGCCGGCGATGCGCTCCACCGGACCGACCATGCGCGGCCCGAGCTCGCCGTAGGAGCCGTCGCGCAGCAGGTCCACGAATCCGACGATGGCCGCGAGCGGCGTGCGCAGTTCGTGCGAGACGTTCGCGAGGAACTCCGACTTCGCCCGGTTCGCGCGCGCCAGCTCGAACGAGAGGTGTTCCAGCTCGAGGCTGCGCTCGCGCAGGCGCCGGCGGCGCGAGCGTTCGTAGGCCACGAAGGCCACGAAGGCCACGATGCCGGCGGCGGCGGTGACGCCGAGCACCCAGCTCAGCACCGCCGCCCCCGCATTGACCCCCCGCAGCGGTCCGCGTAGCCTCCCCGCATGGAACTTCGCACCAGACTCCTTGACCTCCTCGCAGCGCGCAGCGCGCGCCGCGGCTCGTTCACGCTGGCCTCCGGCCGCCAGTCGGACCTGTACATCGACTGCCGCCCGACCACCATGCACCCGGAGGGCCTGACCTGCATCGGTCCGCTGGGCCTCGAGGCCATCGGCGCGCGCAACTGGCACGCCGATGCCATCGGTGGGCTCACGCTCGGCGCCGATCCGGTGAGCTACGCCATCGCGTACGCCAGCCAGCTCGCCGGCATGCCGGTCCGCGCCTTCACGGTGCGGAAGGAAGCCAAAACGCACGGCACCGGCA
>JAYQOZ010000386.1:0-1411 GCA_038145035.1 Gemmatimonadaceae bacterium
GAGCGATTGTTGCTGTCCGTCCGGCCGGGCATCACCGGTCTCTGGGCGGTTTCTGGCCGCCACCACCTCGCCTACCCCGAGCGCGCCACGACAGAGTTGAACTACGTGCGCTCGTGGTCGCTCTGGCGTGATGTCGGCATCGCACTCCGGACGCTGCGAGCCGTCTCGGATTACCGAAGCCAGCCGCCGGGGCAACGCCCAGGCGACTGACCGTCATCCAGCTTTAGCGAATCATGCGAACTGTTTATTTGTGCGCCGTGCTGGCATCCGCCCTTGCCGGCCCGACGCTCTCCGCGCAGCAGCGCGTCGTCCCCTCTCCGGCCGAGGCCCAGGCGCTGCTGCAGGCCCGACCGGATCTCGCCAGTCAGCTGCGGCAGCAGATCGGCGGTAGCGGCCTGACGCCGGAGCAGATTCGGACGCGCCTGCGTGCCGAGGGCTACCCCGAGAATTTCCTGGATGGCCTGATGCCCGGTAGCACGGGCGCAGTCGCCGTCACCGACGACATCATAGGCGCCCTGGGACGACTCGGCATCACCGGTCAGGATGATGCCGCCCTGCTGCGTACCATGCTGCGTGGCGACAGCACGGCGCTGCAGCCGCGGGTGGAGGTCCCACGGGTGCGCGATGACTCCGTTTGGGGGCCCCGGGCCGACACCCTCTCGTATCGTCTGTTCGGGCTCGAGACCTTCCGCAACGCCACCAGCGAGTTCATTCCGGTCCTCGATGGCCCCGTGGACGCCAACTACCGCCTCGGGCCCGGTGATCAGCTCGTGCTGATCCTCACGGGCGAGGTGGAGCTGGCCCACACGCTGGACGTGACCCGTGAGGGATTCATCGTGATTCCTCAGGTTGGCCAGCTCAGCGTCGGCAACCTCACGATGTCGCAGTTGGAGGACCTGCTCTACGCACGGCTTTCGCGGTCGTATTCCGGGGTGCGGCGCATGGCCAACGCACCAACCAAGTTTACCGTCAGCGTCGCGCGTCTCCGGGCGATCCAAGTCTTCGTCACGGGAGAGGTCGAGCGCCCGGCTAGTTACCGCATCTCGAGCGCGTCCACGGCCATGACTGCCCTGTATGCGGCTGGCGGCCCCACCGAGCGCGGCACCCTGCGCAACGTGGAGGTGCGCCGAGGCGGACGCGTGGTGGCGGCCCTCGACGTGTACGACTACCTCGTGCGCGGGGACAACTCACGAGATGTGCGTCTTGAGAACGGGGACATTGTCTTCGTGGGCACCTACGGCCCCCGCGTCCGGGTGAGCGGCGAAGTGGTGAGACCCGCGACCTACGAGGTGGCGAAGGGCGAAACGCTGCGCGATCTCCTGGTCACCGCCGGGGGGCGCCCGCCCCCCCCGCCCGCCCCCCCCCGCCGCGGCCCGCCCCCGGGTGGGCCGGGGGGGGGGACGGCGGGCGG
>JAYQOZ010000386.1:1421-2294 GCA_038145035.1 Gemmatimonadaceae bacterium
GATCTCCTGGTCTGCGCCGGCGGCCTCCTGCCGACAGCGAACGCCTCTCGCCTGCGCATCACGCGCTTTGTGCGCGCTGGTCAGCGTACCGGGGCCGGTCAGGACCGCAACACGATCGACGTGGCGGTCGCCGGTGGCGAGGTGCCGGCCGTATCGCTGGAGGGCGGCGATGAGCTGACGGTGTTCCCCGTCGCGGACCGCGTGCGGAACCGCATCCTCGTCCAGGGCCACGTATGGACGCCGGGAACCCAGGGCCTGCGCCCGGGGATGTTGCTGAGCGACGCGTTGCGGGCGGCTGGTGGGCCCAAGCCCGATGTGTACCTCGGGCAGGTGTCCGTGACCCGGCTGCGCGCCGACTCCACGCGCCTGGCGCTGCGAGCCGCGTTGCGGGACTCCAGCGGCGCGGTGTTCGGCGACTTCCCGTTGCAGGAAGACGATGAGATCACCGTCTACTCGGTGACTGCGTTCCGTCCAGCGCAGTACGTGGCCATCGGCGGCTCAGTACGCCGCAGCGGGCAGTACCCCTGGCGCGAGGGCATGACCCTCCGCGACCTCGTCCTTGCGGCTGGTGGTCTCACCGAGGGCGCCTACCTGCGCGAAGCCGAGGTGGCGCGACTCCCCGAGCGGAGAACAGCCCGCGCGACAGCGACAACCATCAGGGTGCCGCTGGATTCCACCTATCTCGCTGCCAACAGCGCGGACCAGTTGCCGGTCGGCGCACGCAACGAGAGCGCCGCGACATTCCGCGGCAACCCTGAGGTACTCCTGCTGCCGTATGACAATGTCCTCGTCATGCAGGAGCCAGATTGGATTACCCCACGCGCCGTCATGCTTTCGGGCGAAATCCGCTTTCCCGGTCGGTACACGCTGGTG
>JAYQOZ010000387.1:0-2287 GCA_038145035.1 Gemmatimonadaceae bacterium
CTTGGCCAGCTTCACGCGCAGCTGTTCCAGGGCGGCCTCGCGCTCCACCACGTCCGGGTCAGCCCCGTCGTGCGCCCAGCCCTCGTGGCGGGTACTGCCATGCACGCGCCGCAGGAGCTCGCGCAGGGACTGCTCGAATGCGCCGTAGCACTGGGCGCAGCCCAGTCGGCCGCTGGCACGGAAATCCCGCAGCGAGGTGCCGCAGTAGGCGCAGCGGGCCGCATCGCCGGGCAGCTGCGCCGCCTGCTGCTGGACGGCCTGCAGGAAGTCGCCGAGCGGATGCTTCGGCACCGCCACGGTGGTCTCGATGCCACGGGCGGCCGCACATTGCTCGCAGAGATGCACCTGCGACACGACGTTCTCGACGATCTGTGTCAGGTGCACCACGGCATCGCGTTCCCGGCAGTTGTCGCAGACCACGCTCAGACCCCTCCCGCCGCCGGCGGCGCCGGATGCAGCCGCCCGTCCTCAAGATGCAATACCCGATGCGCCCGCTTCGCCAGCGACCGGTTGTGCGTCACCACCACCACGCCCATGCCGAAGTCCCCGGCCAGCGTCGCCAGCAGGTCGTGCAGTCGCTCGGCGTTCTGGTGGTCCAGGTTGCCCGACGGTTCGTCCGCGAGCACCACCGGCGGCTGCAGGGCGAGGGCCCTGGCGACCGCGGCGCGCTGCTGTTCCCCGCCCGAGAGCTCCGCCGGGCGGTGATGCAGCCGCCCGCCGAGCCCCACGCGCTCGAGCAGATCGACCGCGCGTGCCTTCCCCTCGGACGGCGACCGTCCGGCGATCCGCAAGGGCATCATCACGTTCTCGAGCGCGGAAAACTCCTTCAGCAGGTGATGGAACTGAAAGACGAATCCGACGTGTCGGTTGCGAAGTCCCGCCAGCGACTCGTCGCTCACTCCCGCGGTCGGCGCACCGCCCAGCTGCACGGTTCCCGCATCCGGCCGCTCCAGGGCGCCCAGGACGTGGAGAAAGGTGCTCTTGCCGGAGCCGCTGGCCCCGACGACCGCGATCATTTCGCCGCGCGAGACCGTGAGGTCCACACCGTCGAGGACGCGCAGGATCGAGCCGTCACCGCCGCGGTATCCCTTCACCACCCCGGCCGCCTCCAGCACCGGCACCACCGGCTCGGGCGCGGTCATTCGCTGCGGATCGCCTCGATCGGGTAGAGCCGCGCGGCCGTGGCGGCCGGGTGCAGCGTCGCGACGATGGCCACCCCCACCGAGAGCGCGAGAATCACCAGGATGTCACCGACCTCCAGCCGCACCGGCAGGTGGTCGATGAAGTACACCGAGGGATCCAGTGCAATGAGCTTCCAGCGTTCGAGCACGAGGCCGGTCCCGAGGCCCAGCACCAGGCCGATGCCCGTGCCGACGGCGCCGATGAACGTGCCCTGCAGCAGGAAGATCCGGCGGATGGCATCGGCGCGCATGCCCATGGCCTTCAGGATGCCGATCTCCCGGGTCTTGTCGCGGACGACCATCGTGAGCGTGCTCACGATGTTAAAGGCGGCAACCATGATGATGAGCGCGAGAATGACGCTCATACCGAGCTTCTCGAGCTTGAGCGCGCGGAACAGCGAGCTGTTCTGCTGCTGCCAGTCCTCGGCCCGGTAGGGGAAGCCGAGCGTGTCGAGGATGGACAGTGCGACCCTCGGGGCGAGATCCTTGTCCTCCGTACGCACCTCGATGCCCGTCACCGCCGTATCGAGGCCGGCGAGCCGCTGGGCCTGCTCCAGCTGCACGTACGCGTAGTTGTTGTCGTACTCGTACATGAAGGTCTCGAAGGTCCCGGTGACCTCGAAGTGCTGGAAGCGCGGCAGCGTGGCGAGGCCCGCGACGATCGACGGTGCGCCGCCCGGGGCGGTGACGAACGAGATGCGCATGCCGGGATACGCCCCGAGCCGGTCCGCCAGCAGCCGGCCCACCACCACGCCTGGCACGGACGGGTCCGTGGAGCGGAACGAGAAAGCGCCGGGCGCCGCGTGGTCCCGAATCGTGGTCACCTGTTGGGAGCCGGAGTCGCCAGGCACGACGCCGGCAATCGTCACGGCCTCGATGTGGCGGCCGTTGGACGCCAGCGCCTGCGTGATCACGAAGGGCGCCGCCTCCACCACGCCGGGCACGCCGCGCACGCGCTCCAGCGCCTGCGCCCAGCGCTCCATGCGCAGGGCCTCGCCGTAGGTCAGCACACGGATGTCCGGGCTGCCCACCAGGATCTTGTCGCGCAGGTCCGTCTGCAGGCCGTTCATGACGCCCATGATGACGATCAGCGCGCTCACGCCGAC
>JAYQOZ010000388.1:0-2276 GCA_038145035.1 Gemmatimonadaceae bacterium
CCGTAGAGCTCCGGGCCGCGCATGATGTTGCGCTCGCTGAGGTCGAAGGCCGGCTCCTGTGCACCGGGACCGAACGCAGGCAGTGACAGCAGGATCGGGAGAATGAAGGCGCGCATCGGACGTCGCATGGGAAAGTGTCGGAGCAGGGGGTCAGGCCGCGCGCGAGGACGCCACGTAGGGGGCCTCGTGCGTGGTCATCGCCAGGCGGCCGCTCAGCACGCGCCACCAGGCGAAAATGGAATCCACGAGAATGATCGCCACGGCCACCAGGAAGAATCCCGCGACGACCGCGTTCAGTCGGTCGTTGAAGATCAGGCGTCCGGCACCCACCGCATCCGCGACGCCGGCGGGCAGCTGGCCGGCATCCAGCCGTTCCTGCACCCAGCGGGCGTGCGAGAGGAAGCCGACGCGCGGGTCGGCGCCGAAGATCTTGGTGAGACTCGCCGTCGTGGTCACGATGACCAGCCAGATCATCGGCAGGATGGTGACGAAGGCGTACTTCACCTTGCCCATCTTGATGATGATGGTGGTGCCGACGCAGAGCGCCACGGTCGCGAGCAACTGGTTCGAGATGCCGAACAGCGGCCAGAGCGAGTTGATGCCGCCCAGCGGATCCGTGACGCCCTGGTAGAGGAAGTAGCCCCACATGGCCACGACGATCGCGCTGGACGCGACCACCGCCGGATACCAGGACACGCGGCCGAACGGCTCCCAGACGTGCTTGCCGAGGTCCTGCAGCATGAAGCGGCCCACGCGCGTGCCGGCGTCCACGGTGGTGAGGATGAACAGGGCCTCGAACATCAGTGCGAAGTGGTACCAGAGGGCCATCGCGGTAGTGCCGCCGAGCACCGACGCGAAGATGTGCGCCATGCCAACCGCCAGCGACGGCGCACCGCCCGTGCGCGAGAGGAGGGAGGACTCCTCGACCTGACGGGCGAGCTCCGACAGCTCCTCGGGGCGGAGCACGAAGCCCCACTGGGCGATCGCGGTGGCCGCGCTCTCCGCCGTGGTGCCGATGATGCCCGCCGGCGCGTTGATGGCGAAGTACACGCCAGGGGTGAGCACGCAGGCGGCAATCAGTGCCATCGTCGCCACCAGCGACTCCGTGAGCATGCCGCCGTAGCCGACCATGCGTGCGTCGGCCTCGTTCTCGAGCAGCTTGGGGGTGGTGCCGCTGGCGATCAGCGCGTGGAAGCCCGAGATGGCGCCGCAGGCGATCGTGATGAACACGAAGGGGAAGAGCTTGCCGGCGAACACGGGGCCGGTGCCATCGATGAACTGCGTCACCGCGGGCATCTGGAGCGGCGGCAGGACCAGCAGGATACCGGCCGCCAGCGCCAGGACCACGCCGATCTTGACGAAGGCCGAGAGGTAGTCGCGCGGGGCGAGCAGGAGCCACACCGGGATCACCGAGGCCGCGAAGCCGTAGGCCATCACCGACCAGGCCAGCGTGCGGGCGTCGAGCGTGAAGAGCGGACCGAGCACCTCGTGCTCCGCGGCCCAGCGGCCGGCGTAGAGCGAGACCACCAGGAGCACCAGCCCGATGATGCTGGTCTCGAGCACCGCGCCCGGTCGGATATAGCGCATGTAGACGCCCATCAGCATGGCGATGGGAATCGTGAGGCCCACGGTCACGGTGGCCCAGGCACTGTCGCGCAGCGCGTTCACGACCACCAGCGCGAGCACGGAGATGAGAATCACCATGATGCCCATGACCGCCACCAGCGCCGTGTAGCCGGCAACCGGCCCGATCTCCTCCTTGGCCATCTGGCCCAGCGACTTGCCGTCGCGGCGCACGCTGGCGCAGAGGATCACGAAGTCCTGCACCGCACCCCCCACAGCGACACCGACGATGATCCAGAGGGCTCCGGGCAGGAAGCCGAACTGCGCCGCCAGCGTCGGACCCACCAGCGGACCCGGACCCGAGATGGCCGCGAAGTGATGCCCGAAGACGATCCACCGGTTCGTGGGGACGAAGTCGCGCCCGTCGGCCAGCCGTTCCGCCGGCGTGGCGCGCGTGGCGTCGAGTGCGAAGATCTTGGCGGCGATGATCTTCGAGTAGAACCGGTAGCCGACCGCATAGGTACAGACGGCGGCGGTGAGCAGCCAGGCGGCGGAGATGGTCTCGCCGCGCTTCAGGCCGATCGCGCCGAAGGCAACGGCACCGGCGATGGAGACGGCGGCCCAGATCAGGGCTGAGAGCCAGCGGGGCATCGAGGGTCGGGTCGGGGGGACGTGCAGGGGAGGACGGGGCCTGCCGGACGCGACGAACCTAC
>JAYQOZ010000389.1:0-2245 GCA_038145035.1 Gemmatimonadaceae bacterium
ACGGGGCCTTGTCGAGCGCATCGACCTCGGCGAGGTGGCGCTCGGCGAGCGTACGGAGCTGCGCGAGGTAGGCGCGGCGGGCCCGCTCGAGCGCCTGCAGCTCGCGCTGCAGGTCCGCGACCTGGCCGCGGGCCTGCTCCTGCATCCGTGCCGCCTGCGACTCGGCTTCCTGGAGCACCAGCGCCGCCTCGCGCTCGGCCTGCTGCCGCATGTCCTCGCGCAGCTGCTGTGCGGAGACCAGGGCCTCGTTCAGGGCCTTGTCGCGTTCACGGAAATGCCGCAGCTGCTCGGCGAGCGCGCGGTTCTTGCCGTCGAGGTCCGCATTCCCGCGAATGAGCGTCTCGAGCTCGTCCGCCACCTGTTCGCGGAAGAGGTCCACGCGCTGGCGGTCATAGCCGCGCAAGGCGTTGCCGAATTCGTACCGGCGCACATCCACCGGTGAGAGGCGGAACATCTCTTCGCTGTGTTCGTCCATTGCACTCAGCTCCTTGCCCCGAACAGCACCGTGCCAAGGCGGACCAGGGTGGCCCCTTCCTCGACCGCGATCTCGTAGTCCCCACTCATGCCCATCGAGAGCTCCTCGGCGGGATGTCCGGCGTCCTGCAACATCGTGCGGGCCGTCGCCGCCCCGCGGAACACGTGGCGCAGCGTGTCCTCATCCGCGTCGAAGGGCGCCATCGTCATCACGCCGCGCAGCCGCAGGCCGGCGCGGCCCTGCAGGCGCCTGGCTTCGGCGGGAACCGCCGGGACGGCATAGCCGCCCTTCGTCTCCTCGCCCACGACGTTCACCTGCAACAGCACATCCACCGGTCGTCCACGCCGCTCCCCGTGCGCCGCCACGGCATCCGCCAGCTTCGCACGGTCCATTGCATGCACGAGGTGAAAGCGATCCAGCTGCCTCACCTTGTTCGTCTGCAGGTGCCCTATCAGGTGCCAGATCAGCCCCTGCGGCAAAGTGCCCGCCGCTGCCAACGCGTCCTGCTTGCCCAGCGCCTCCTGCACCTTGTTCTCGCCGACATCCAGGATTCCGCAGGCCTGCGCGGCGAGGATCGCCTCCGGCCCATGCGTCTTGGTGACCGCAATCAGCCGGACCTCCTGCCCCGCCCCCCGTGCGCGCGCCGCGTCGATGCGCCCCTGCACCTCAGCCACTCGGTCGGCGAGTCCTGAAAAATCCATAACAGTTGAAAATACCGGCAGTTAGGCATGCGCGAAAGCCTCGTCTGCGCGGGGAAAACCGGGTGCCGAGGCTTGGCGTCGGGCGCTTCGGCGACTACGAGGCGGCGCGGCGTGACCGGCGCACCCGGCCGGCCTACACCAGTGCGTTCGCGTCCCGTGCCGCGAGAAACGTCCGGAGCTCCCGCTCCGTGGCCAGCCGGCGCAGCTGTCCATCCACCGCAACGGAGACCTCCTCGCGCTCCTCGCTGACCACGAGCACGACCGCGTCGGTCTCCTCCGACAGCCCGAGTGCGGCGCGATGCCGCGTACCGTAGCTGCGATCGAGCGGGGCGGCCGTGAGCGGCAGGATGCAGCCCGCCCCGATCACGCGGTCGCCGCGCACGATCACGGCGCCGTCGTGCAGGGGCGACGAGCGCGCGAAGAGCGCCGTGAGCAGGTCCGGCTGCACCTGCATCGAGAGCGCGGTGCCGCCCTGCACCAGTGGGGCAAGCGACACGCCCCGCTCCACCGCGACGATGGCCCCGAGGCCGAGCCGCGCGAGCCGGAACGCCGTGTCCGCAAGCACCGCGGCCGCGTCCGCTTCCTCCTCGCCGCGCCGCAGGAGGAACCCGAGCCGTCGCTGTCCGAGGTTCGCCAGCGCCGCGCGCAGCTCCGGCTGGAAGATCACGATGGCCGCGAAGGCGCCGTAGGTGAACACGAGACCGAGGAGCCAGGTGAGCGTCGTGAGCTTCAGGACCCAGGCCGCCGCGTAGGCCAGCACCAGGACCACGATCCCCGCCAGCATCTGCAGGGCCCGCGTCCCGCTGATGAGGAGCAGGCCGCGGTAGAGGATGTATGCGACAAGCGCGATCTCTACGAGATCGCGCCAGCCGAACGTCAGGAATCCGGTCGGGCTCACCGCCGCTGTCGCGCGCGGGAACTCACGCGGGGGACGGCTCCGGGCCGCCCAGCAACGGCGGCGGGGCGCGCCGCGTCGTGGGTCTTCGCCTGCCGGGCCAGCACTTCGGCGAGATCCGCGTCCTCGCGCACCTTGATGCCGCGGTCGAAGGCGATCTCCAGGATCTGGCGG
>JAYQOZ010000390.1:0-2239 GCA_038145035.1 Gemmatimonadaceae bacterium
GTGCAATGGACCGCCGACGGCGCCTCCATCTACTTCCGCTGGCTCGAGCCGGGCGCGGCCTGGAACGAGCCGCTGAAGCCCTTCCGCGTGGCGGCTCGCGCCGGCGCGGTGCCGGAGCCGGTCAGCGCGGCGCACCTGGACTCCGTGGCGCCGATGCTCGCCGACGGTCCGCGCTCCCGTGACGGCCGCGTCCGCGCGGTGACGGCGCTGGGCGACGTGTGGGTGCAGCAGTTCGACCGCGGCCGCGTCACGCTGCGCCGGCTTACGCAGACCACGGACGTCGAGAGCGGGGTGCGGCTCTCGCCGGATGCGCGCAGCGTGTACTTCGTGCGCGAGAACAACGCCTACGCCTTCGACCTGGCCAGCGGACTCGTGCGCCAACTGACGGATAGCCGCAGCGGCACCGCCCCTCGCGACCCCGAGGCGCCGAAGGGCCAGCGTGCCGCGATGGCCGCGCAGCAGCGGGACCTGCTCGAGGTGGTGCGCGACGAGCTGCGCGCGGACTCCATCCGCCGCGCCGACCGCGACGAGGCGGCCAGCCGCCGCCTGCCGGTCATCTACGTCCCGACGGCCGAGCGCATCGGCCAGCTCAGCATCTCCCCGGACGGTTCGAGTGGACTGCTCACCACGTTCACGACCGCACGCGATGCCAAGGGCTCCGACGTGCCGGACTACATCACGCCCGAGGGGTACCCGCGGATGATCCCGGGGCGCAGCAAGGTCGGTGATGCGCAGACCACGGTAAAGGTCGGCCACGTGGACTTCGCCTCGGGCAAGGTCACCTGGCTCAGGCTCTCACCGGACTCGGTGTCGCCGGGCCAGGCGAGCGTCGGCGACTGGAGCGCGGACGGCGCCAACGCCGTGCTCTCCGTGGTCAGCAGCGACTTCAAGAACCGCTATCTCTACAGCGTGGCCTCCAGGGGCGGCGCGATGACCCTCGTCGACGCGCTGCACGACGAGGCCTGGGTCAATGGCCCCTGCTTCAACTGCAACGGTTGGACGCCCGACAACCGCATCTGGTTTGTCTCGGAGGCAACCGGGTACTCGCAGCTCTATGCCGTACGTCCCGACGGCTCCGCCCGGCAGGCGCTGACCAGCGGGAACTGGGAGGTGCTGGGCGTGAACCTCTCCGCCGACGGCCGATTCTTCGAGCTCAGCACCAGCGAGCCCTCGCCGTTCACCCGGCAGGGGTACCGTATGCCCGTGGCCGGAGGCGCACGCACGCGCTTCACCACCGGCGACGGCGGCCACGACGTGACCATGGCGCCGGACGGCCAGCGCTACGCCACCGTGTACTCGGAGGCGAACCAACCGCCCGAGCTCTTCATCGGGCGCATCGGCCAGACCAGCAGCGATCGCCTGACCACGTCGACCACCCCTGAGTTCCGTCGCTACGCCTGGATCAAGCCCGAGATCGTGATGATCCCCGGCGAGGACGGAACGCCCGTGCCGGCCCGCATCTATCGGCCGGCGGACGTCAAGGCACAGCCCAATGGCGCAGCCGTGATCTTCGTGCACGGCGCGGGCTACATGCACAACGTGCACAACTGGTGGTCCAGCTACTCGCGGGAGTTCATGTTCAACCACCTGCTCGCCTCGCGTGGCTACACGGTGCTGGACATCGACTACCGCGGCTCGGCCGGCTACGGCCGCGACTGGCGTACGGCGATCTATCGCTGGATGGGTGGCAAGGACCTCGATGACCAGGTCAGCGGCAGCAAGTACCTCACGGCGCAGTTCGGCATCGACCCCGAGCGCATCGGCATGTACGGTGGCAGCTACGGCGGCTTCATGACGCTGATGGCGCTGTTCACCAAGCCGCAGTACTTCGGCGCCGGCGCCGCGCTGCGCTCCGTCACCGACTGGGCGAACTACAACCACGGCTATACGGGCCGGATCCTCAACCTGCCGCAGGACGACACGCTGTCGTATCGCCGCTCGTCGCCGATGTTCTTCGCCGAGGGACTGCAGGATCCCCTGCTTATCGCCCACGGCATGGTCGACGTGAACGTCCAGTTCCTCGACGTGGTGCAGCTCGCACAGCGGCTCATCGAGCTCGGCAAGGAGGACTGGGAGATGGCGGTGTATCCGGTGGAGGACCACGGATTCGTGCGCCCCAGCTCGTGGACCGACGAATACCGCCGCATCCTCGAGCTCTTCGACCGCAGGATCGGGCCGAACGGGAGCAAGGTCCGATGATGCGTCGCCTCGCGCAGATCCTCCGGCGCATCATCGGGGC
>JAYQOZ010000391.1:0-2232 GCA_038145035.1 Gemmatimonadaceae bacterium
CCCCCGGCCCCCCCGCGGCCCCCCCGCGGGCGGCGGCCGATTCCGTGCCAGGGGACAGCATCAAGGCGCCCTTCGCCGTCAGCGAGCGGCCGCGACAGCCGGAGTTCGACGGGGCGCGCGTGCGCTGGGATCGCAGCCGGATGTTCTCCAGTGGCGCGCTCACCCTCGCCGAGCTGCTCGCCACGCTGCCGGGTCTGCGCGTGGGCGCCGCCGGCTTCATCCTCGCGCCGACGGCGGGGCACTGGTACGGGCAGCCCGGTCGGCTGCGCGTGTTTGTCGATGGCATCGAATGGGACGCCCTGGACCCGCGCGGCGGCGGCAGCATCGACCTCGCGACGGTTCCGCTGTGGCCCATGGAAGAGGTGGTCGCGGAGCGTGCCGCCGGTGAACTGCGTGTCCACCTGCGCAGCTGGCGCGCGGCGCGCACCACGGCCGAGACCCGCACCGATGTCATCACGGGGTCGGAGAACACCAATATCTACCGCGGCTTCTACGGCAAGCGCGACCGCCGCGGCATCGGCTTCCAGGTCGCGGCCCAGCAGTTCGCGACGTCGAACCTCAACACCGGTGCCAACGGCGACGCCTTGGGCGCCTTCATGCGCATCGGCGTGGCGCGGCCGCTCTGGAGCCTCGAGGCCAGCGCCCTGCGCCTGCGGCGCACGCGCGCCGAGACCCGGCGCTTCGTGACCCTGGCCTCGCCCGTGGACGATGCAATCGGGCGATTCAATGGCCGTGATGTCGCCGCGTACGTCCGGGCCGGATACCGCAACGCCGATTCCGCCGGCGTGTGGGCCTCGCTGACCGCCGCCACGCTGCAGTACATCGAGAACGACTCCTCGGCGCGTACCGCCAGCACGCCCGACCTGGACACGATCGTCACGCAGTCCCAGTGGATTGCGACCCTGGGCTACCGCAGGGGTGCGCTGCGCAGCTCGGCCACCGCGCGGCTGCGCACGCAGGGCGGTGTGGCGCGACTGGCGCCGTCCGCCCGCGCCTCGTGGAGCGGGGACCGGCTCTGGGTATCCGCGTTCGTCGAGGCCGGCGGCCCCGACTCGACGCGACGCCTCGACGCCTCCGCCCAGCTTGCACTGCTGCGATGGCTGCACTTCGGCCTCTCCGCGTCGCAGTACAGGCCCGAGGACGAGGCCGCGGAGGGACCGGCGCGGCTGACCACGCGCGCGCAGCTTGGCCTGCGGCTCGGCGAGCGCTGGCTCACCGTGGGTGCTGTGCAGCGCGGCGAGGCCAGGGTGCTGGGGCTGCAGGCCTTCGACGCGAACTACGTCCCGGTCCTGCTCGATGCGGCCACCGGACTTGAAGTCGGCCTGCGGGGCCCGATTGTCGGACCGCTCTCGCTCTCGTGGTCCGGCATCTCGTGGGGCAGCGAGGAGGCGTTCTATCGCTCAAGCCTGGAATCCCACGCTGAACTGCGCCTCGAGACGAAGCTCGGGAAGTATCTGCCGCGTGCGGACTTCGACCTGATCCTCGCGGTCACGCATGATTACCAGAACGACTACCTCGCACCTGACGGGGGCGGCGGCGCCATGCGCGCCAAGGGCGCGAGCGCACTCGGCACGCTGCTCGACATCCGCATCGGCGACGCGCACGTGTTCTGGTACAATCGCAACTTCAGCGGAAAGGTCTACGAGACCGTGCCGGGCTACTTGATGCCGCGGCTGATACAGCTCTACGGGATCCGGTGGCGCTTCTGGAATTGATTGCGCTTGTCCAAGTCAAAGAGCGACAGTAACTTATCCCGTCTCTATGATACGTAGCATGACGGGTTTCGGGGCCGCGGATGGGCCCGTGGGCGGCGCGCGGGTCAGCGTCGAGCTTCGCTCGGTCAACCACCGCTTCTTCAACCCCAGCCTGAAGCTGCCCTCGAGCCTCTCCCGCTGGGAGAGCGAGCTGCGCGAGCTTCTGCGCCAGCGCATCACCCGCGGCCACGTCACCGTCAGCGCGCGGGTCACGGTGGAGGACCAGCCAGGCGCCGTCATCGACGAGGCGCGCTTCGCCGAGGCGGCGGCGCGGCTGCTCGCGCTTAAGAAGGCCCACAAGCTCGGCGGCGACGTCGACGTGGCCACCGTGCTCCGCATGCCGGAGGTGCTCCGGCTCTCGCGAGACGATGACGCCGGACTTGAGAGCGCGACCGCGGAGGAGCTGGTTGCCATCGCCGCGCGGGCCATCGGCGCGCTGCAGGAGATGCGGGCGGCCGAGGGCGCCCGCCTCGCCGAG
>JAYQOZ010000392.1:0-2197 GCA_038145035.1 Gemmatimonadaceae bacterium
TCGCGGGCCACCGACGGCGCGGCACGCCGCGGAGTCTCGGCACGGCCTCCGCCTGCCCCCCCGCCGGACGCCACGCCAGACGCCCCGCCACGCAGCACCTCCTCGAGCGCAACCGTGCGATCCAGCAGCGCGCAGCGCACCACCAGGGTCTCGAACAGCAGCTGCTGCTGGCCGCTGCGCTTGAGATGCGGCTCGATCTCGACGATGAGCGTGAGCATGCGGAGCAGGTCGCCGGACGAGAGCTGGCCGGCGCGCCTGGGCAGCTCCTCGCGCAGGCGCTCCGACACGTCCGGCAGCTCGCCGCCGAGCACCACGGCCAGCTGCGCGCGCAGCAGCTCGGCGAACTCGCTCAGCAGCACGGTGAAGTCCACGCCGTGGTCAGCCAGGCGCGCCACGGCCGCGAACACATCGCCGGCCCGCCGCTCGATGATGAGGTCGAGCAGCGCGAGGTGCTCGTCCTCGGGCACCAGGCCGAGGGCGTCGCGCACGCGCTGCGCGGTGACGCCTCCCTCGCCGAGGGAGAGCACCTGGTCGGTGAGCGAGAGCGCGTCGCGCATGCTGCCGTCGGCGGCCCGCGCCAGCATCATCAGGGCGTCGGCGTCGGCGGAGATCCTCTCGGTCTCGAGCACGGCCGTGAGCCGTTCGCGCACGTCGGCGGGCCCGATGCGCTTGAGGTCGAAGCGCTGCACGCGCGAGAGCACCGGCGCGGCGGCCTGCTGGATCTTCTGCGGCTCGGTGGTCGCGAACACGAACACCACGCGCGGCGGCGGCTCCTCGAGGATCTTGAGCAGCGCGTTCCAGGCCTCGCGCGTGAGCATGTGCGCCTCGTCGATGATGTAAACCTTGTAGCGGTCATCACCGGAGGGGGCGTACATGGCCCGCTCGCGCAGTTCCCGGGCGTCGTCCACGCCCCGGTTGGACGCGGCGTCGATCTCGACGACATCCAGGGACGCCCCGCCCTTCCACACCCGCTCGCAGGACGGGCATTCGCCGCAGGGCTCACGGTCCTCGCGGCGGTTCTCGCAGTTGAGCGCCATCGCCAGCACGCGCGCCAGCGTGGTCTTCCCGGTGCCGCGGGGCCCGCAGAACAGGTACGCGTGCGCCACGCGGTCCGTGAGGATGGCGTTCCGCAGGGTGTTGGCGACGTGCGACTGCACGGCCACATCTGCGAACCGGCGCGGGCGATATTTGCGGGCGAGGGCTAGGCTCATGTTCAGCCGTGCAATTTAGCCGCCGGGAGGGTTCACGGCGAACTGCAGCTGCCCCGGAGACAGGGCGGGCGCCCGCTGCGGGTATACCCTCCGGGTCTCCGTGCCTCCGTGGCACAAAAAGACTCGCGCGCCCATCCGTCCATACGGACGAAAAGCGCGCGCGAGAGTGTCCCAGGCCTGACGGAGCGGCAATGGACTCCACGTACCGTTGCTGCCTTTCGGCCCTGGCGGGGTTGGTGGGCCGAAGCCCCCCGGGGCCTGGAACGCAGGGAAGACTAGTGGGTCATGCGCCCACGGACAACGGGCGGGGTCCCGGCGCTCAGGTGCTCAGCCAGGCCGCCACGGCGGCCGCCGCGTACCACATCCAGCCGATGTGCCGGCCGCGCGCGATGACCAGGGACAGCACCGTGAGGGCCAGGAAGGTGGCCGCCACGAGGCGCAGCGCCGCCGGCCAGGCGAGACCGCCCGACCGGAACGCGGCGGTGAACATCATCCCGGCGAAGCCCAGCAGCGTCACGCTCAGCGAATGCCAGGTGAGGCGCAGCGTCGCGGGCAGGGTGGGATCGTCCGAGGCGCGGCGCGACTGCGCCTCGGCGCCGTCGGCGCGCCGCAACAGCCCCTGCAGCCCCCCCTTCTCGCCCCGCACCGCATGCGCCCCCCCCCCGCCGAGCAGCAACAGTCCGCCAGCCAGCAGCCACAGGTTCATCTGAGCACCTCCAGGAGTCCCGCGGTTGCCGTCGCCAGCGCGGCGTCATCCACGTCCAGATGCAGCACCGCCCGGATGCGCGTCGCGTTCCAGGGAGTGACGAGCACCCCGGCCTCCCGGGCACGGGCCACCACCGCAAAGGCGTCCAGGCGCCTCGGGAGGTCCACCATCACGATGTTCGTGTCGGGCGACACCACCGAGAGATCGGCGATTGCCCCAAGCCCCGCCGCCAGCGCCCGCGCCCGTCGGTGGTCCTCGCCCAGCCGCGGCAGGTGATGCT
>JAYQOZ010000393.1:0-2195 GCA_038145035.1 Gemmatimonadaceae bacterium
CCCTCGAGCGACGCGATGACCGGGGGGAGCACGGGGAGCGCACGGAGGTAGGCCACGCCAGCACCCGGGACCACGCCTTCTTCCACGGCCGCGCGGGTCGCGGAGAGCGCGTCCTCCAGGCGGAACTTCTTCTCGCGGACCTCGATCTCGTTCGAGCCGCCGGCCTTGATGACGGCGACGCCGCCGGCGAGCTGCGCGAGGCGCTCCTGGAGCTTCTCGCGGTCGAAGTCGGAGCCGGTGTCCTGGATCTGGGCGCGGATCTGGCGGATGCGCGCCTGGATCGCCTCGTCCGAGCCGGCACCCTCGACGATCGTGGTCATGTTCGCGTCGGAGACGACGCGGTGGGCGTGACCGAGGTCGGCGAGCTGCGTCTCGGAGAGCTTGCGCCCCATGTCGGCGGTGATGAAGGTCGCGCCGACGAGGATCGCGAGGTCCTCCAGCATGGCCTTGCGGCGGTCACCGAACGAAGGGGCGCGGACGAAGAGCGGGTTCAAGTTGCCGCGCATCTTGTTCACGATCATCGTGGACAGCGCCTCGCCCTCGAGCTCGTCGCAGATCACCATGAAGTTCTTGGTGACCTGCACGACCTTCTCGAGCAGCGGCAGGATCTCCTGCAGGTTGTCGATCTTGGCGTCCGTGATCAGGATGTACGGGTCGTCCAGGGCCGCTTCCATGCGGTCCGGGTTGGTGACGAAGTACGGGCTGAGGTAGCCGTTGTCGATCTGCAGACCGTCGACGCCCTCCACCTCGTAGTCCAGGCCACGCCCGTCCTCGATGGTGATGACGCCGTCCTTGCCGACCTGCTCCATGACGTCGGCAATGAGCGCGCCGACCTGGGCCTCGTTCGCGGAGATGGAGGCGACCGCCTGGATCGTCTCCTTGTCCTCCACGGGGACGGACATCTGGCGCAGCTCGCGGAGCACGGCGTGCATCGCCTGCTCCATGCCGCGCTTGAGGAACATGGCGTTGGCGCCGGCGGCGATGTTGCGGAGGCCCTCGTGGAACATCGCCTGCGCGAGGACGGTGGCGGTGGTGGTGCCGTCGCCGGCCACGTCGTTGGTGCGGATGGCGACCTGCTTGACCAGCTGGGCGCCCATGTTGTGGAAGCGGTCGCCCAGGTCGATCTCACGGGCGACGGTGACGCCGTCATTGGTGATCACGGCCGGGCCGTAGTTCTTGTCCAGCACCACGTTGCGGCCGCGCGGGCCCAGCGTCACCTTCACGGCGTTGGCCAGGATGTCCACGCCGTGGCGGAGTTCGCGTCGCGCGTCCTCGTCGAACTTGAGCGTCTTCGCGGGCATTCGATTACCTCGTTCGCAGCCCCGCCGGGGCGGGGCGCCTGCCAGATCGGCTGACCGGCCGCGGGGCCGGGGGGTCGCAGCAGCCACCCCGCGTCCGCGCTGTCAGCGGGGACGCGGGGCGTGCCGGGACCGGGCGGGCGACGACGCCCGCGCTACTTCTTCTTGGCGGCGGCCGGCGCCTTCGCGTCCTCCAGGCGTGCCAGCACGTCCTGGAAGCGGATGACGATGTACTCCTGCGAGTCCACCGTGACCTCCTGGCCGGTGTACTTCTGGTACAGGATGTGGTCGCCCGGCTTGAGCTCGATGGTCTCCATCTGGCCCTGCTCGTTGACCTTGCCCGGGCCCACCGCGACCACGTTGCCGTGCTGCGGCGCCTCCTTGGCGGAGTCGGGGATGACCAGGCCGGACGCCGTGATCTCTTCCTGCTCAACCGCCTTCAGCACAATGTGGTCCGTCATCGGGACAACGTTCGTCGCCAAAGCACCAGTCTCCTTGCTGAGTTTGGGGTTGGTCCGCGCATCGTCGCATCGGAACCGCCGCGGCCCGTGCGTACGCGTCTGCCATCTCTTCGATGTGGCGGGATATTAGCACTCGCCTTCGGAGAGTGCCAACCCCCTCCGCCGAGGAATCTGCCCCGTCGCCGTCGCGCGCCGAGACTACACGAAATCGTGTATCCTCCGCGCCATGGGTGCACCGGAGGGGCTGGGCCCCACCGCCGAGGACGACTGGTCGCCGGAGCGCGTGCAGCGGCTGCGCGCGGGGCTCGGCCTGTCGCAGGCGGAGCTGGCCGCGCGCGTCGGGACGCGCCAGCAGACGATCTCGGAGTGGGAGACGGGGGCGCGCACCCCGCGCCGGATGTCGCGGCGCCTGCTGCGGATGGTCGCCGAGGAGGCC
>JAYQOZ010000394.1:0-2164 GCA_038145035.1 Gemmatimonadaceae bacterium
CACGCCCTGCCCCCGCCACTGCGGGCGGCGCACGGGCGGGCGGCAGCGCGCGCCCGCGAGACGGACAGCCCCGCCGGTTCCGGCCCGACGACGCGGTAGTCGCCGGGCGGCCGCCGGGCGAGCGGAACGGTCGATGGCGTGGTCCTGAACCCTTGGATCTTCCACTGCGTTCACCGGGCATGCACCGCGCGCTGCGCATCCTGCTCTGCCTCTCCGGGTCCCTGCCGTCGGCGCTTGGCGCGCAGGCGCCCGAAGGCCGCCTTGGCGGCCAGGTCCTTTCCGCCGGCAGCGATGCGCCGATCGTCGGCGCCCAGGTCGTGCTGGAAGGCACGGAACGCCGCGCCGTCACCGACGACCAGGGCCGGTTCACGCTCACCGGCATCACGCCCGGCATCTGGCGCCTGCAGGTGCGCGCCATCGGGTTCCGACCGACCATCGTGCCGGACATCGCGGTCGGCAGCGGCAAGCCCGCAACCGTGGTGGTGCGGCTCGAGCCGGCACCCCTCGACCTCAGCGCCTTCGAGGTGCGTGCCTCCTACTTTTCGCCGGCCATCGAGGGCTCAACTTCCACCCAGTCGCTGGGCAGCGAGGCCATCCGCCGCGCGCCGGGCGTGCAGGAGGACGTGATTCGCGCCGTGGCGCTGCTGCCCGGCGTCGGCGTCACGCAGCCCGGTCGCAACGACCTCGTGGTGCGCGGTGGCGCGCCCTTTGAGAACCTCTTCCTGGTGGACGGCATCGAGGTGCCGAACATCAATCACTTCGGCACGCAGGGGTCCACGGGGGGGCCGCTCTCGTTGATCAACGTGGACGCCGTCGAGCAGGCCAGCTTCTCCGCCGGAGGCTTCGCGGCCAAGTATGGCGACCGCACCGCCTCGGTCACGTCCATCACGCTGCGCGAGGGCAACCGCCAGGAGTTCGCGGGGGAGTTCACGCTGTCCGCGACGGGTGGCTTTGCCGTGGCCGAGGGGCCGATGGGGGAGCGGGGCTCGTTCTACGTCAGCGCGCGACGCTCGTACCTCGACCTGCTGTTCAAGGCCGCCGGCTTCGGGTTCGTCCCCGCGTATTCCGACCTGCAGGTGAAGGCCGTGCGCGACCTCACGGACCGTGATCGGCTCTCGTTCCTCCTGATTGGGGCCGACGGCACGGTCACCTTCTTCAACGATGACGAGGAGAAGCGCTACGAGAACTCGCGCGTCGCCGCGCCGTCGCAGCGCCAGTACTTCTCGGGCCTTTCCTGGCGCCGTCTCGTGCCCCGCGGGCTGCTCACGGTGACGCTGGGCCGTACCTGGACCGACTTCCGCACCATCCAGAACGACTCGCTGAACCCGCCGAGTACGATCTTCCGCGCCTTCTCCACCGAAGGCGAGCAGTCGCTGCGCGCGGATCTTTCCGTGCAGGCTTCACCGGCGCTGGAACTGGGCGTCGGCGCCGTGGCGCGCTACGCCAGCGACCTGCGCTACGATCTGCTGCTGCCGGGTCCGCTGCGCACCGACGCCAGCGGCGCGCCACAGCCGCTGGCGGTGGACACCGGCTTCACCGCCTTCCGCGCCGCCTTCTATGGATCGGGTGCATACCGCGTGACCCCGCGGCTCACCGCGACCCTCGGCGCTCGCGTGGATCTCTACGCATTCCTGCAGGACGCCGCCCGGCTCTCGCCGCGCCTCGGCGCGCGCTACGCGCTCACGCCCCGCAGCACACTCACCGCGAGCGCCGGGCGCTACTGGCAGGCGCCATCGTACATCTGGCTGGTGGGCGATGCGAGCAACGCCACGCTGCCTCCCTTCCGGGCCGACCAGGGCGTGCTGGGGCTGGAGGTGTTGCTGCGCCCCGATGTCAAAGTGCAGCTCGAGGGGTTCGTGAAGGCCTATGCGGACTATCCGCAGCGCGTGTTCCGGCCGCAGGCGGTGCTCTCCCCCAGCGGCTTCGACGATGTCACCAGCGACATCCCCTTTGGCCTCGAGCCGCTGGCGGCCGTGGCGCAGGGACGTTCGGCGGGCGCGGAGCTGTTCGTGCAGAAGCAGCTGAGCGAGATCCCGGTCTTCGGGCTCGCGAGCGTCAGCGTGAGTCGAACGACCTTCGACGGAGCCAATGGCCGCAGCCGGCCCGGCAGCTTCGATACGCGCGCCATCGCCAACCTCGTGCTCGGCTGGCGCCCGAACGCCCG
>JAYQOZ010000395.1:0-2159 GCA_038145035.1 Gemmatimonadaceae bacterium
CCGGGGCGGCAGCGCAAGACGGATCCAGGCACGCCGGAGCAGTGCAAGACTATCTTCGAGCTGCACAGGGCGTTCTCGCCGGCGGCCACGCTGGCGGAGGTCGACGGGAACTGCCGCGGTGCCAAGTGGGGCTGCATCGACTGCAAGAAGGTGCTGCACGCCAACATGGTCGAGGAACTGACGCCGATCCGTACGCGCGCCCAGGCCCTCCAGGCCGACCCGGCCAAGGTGGATGCCCTGCTCGCCGAGGGTGGCAGGCGCGCGCGTGCCGTGGCCGGCGAGACGATGGCCGTGGTGCGCGACCGCATGGGGCTCGACGCCCGTGGATGAGTTCGCCGCCCTCGTCGAAGCCCTGCGCCTCGATCTCGGGGCGAAGATGCTGGTGGCCATCCTCGCCGGCGGCGGCATCGGGCTGGAGCGCGAGCTGCGCGGCAAGCCGGCCGGCCTGCGCACCAACATCCTGATCTGCATCGGCTCGGCGCTGCTGATGGATCTCTCGGTTCGCATTGCCGGCGATCACCTGGGAGATCCCGGCCGTATTGCCGCGCAGGTCGTCACGGGCATCGGATTCCTCGGCGCCGGCACGATCCTGCACACGCGGGGTGCGATCACCGGCCTGACCTCGGCGGCGACCATCTGGGTGGTGGCGGCCATCGGGCTCACCACGGGGGCGGGCTACTACTACGAGGCGCTCGGCGCCACGGCCACCGTGATGATCGTGCTGCGCGGCCTGGGCTGGCTTGAGGGGCGATATCTGTCGCGCCGGGAGGATCGTGCGGGAGCCGGGATGTCCCGTCTCGACGACGGCCCGTCGGCGGAGACGCCGCCGAACGCCGGGCGCCGTGCCATCGACCGCGACCCGGGCGCTCGCCGCGGCAGCATCGCCGACCGCGATGCCTGAGCGGCTGATGGTGGTGGACCTCCGCTCGCGGGCGGAGGCCTTCAACCTGCCGGAGCGCGTGGCCCACGCCATCCGCGCGGCCACGCCCAGTGGCTGGCACACGCACATCGTCGAAGCCCCGACGGACTCCTTTGGCGACGGCGCGCAGGCCCCGAGCGAGGAGTCGTTGCGGGTCATCCCCGAGGCCGAGGTCTATGTGGGCTTCGGGATGCCGCGGTCGCTGTTCCTCGCCGGCAGGCGCCTGCGGTGGGTGCAGACCGGCACGGCTGGCGTCGCCTCGCTGCTCTTCGACGAGATGCGCGACGGGGACGTGTTGCTCACCAACGCGGCCGGTACCTACGGCCCGACCATCGCGGAGCACGTGCTTGCGGGCGTGCTGCAGCTGCTGCGCGCCTTCGACGTGGCGCAGGAGCTGCGTGCCGCAAGGCGCTGGGACCAAAGTGCCTTCGCGACGTCCCGGGCGCTGGTCCGCGAGGTGGACGAGTGCCAGGTGCTGGTGATCGGTGCCGGCGGGCTGGGCAGTGAGATTGCGCAGCGCTTCACGGCGCTCGGGGCCCGCGTGACCGGCATCCGGCGCCGGCCCGGCCTGGGGGCGCCGGCAGGGTTTGCGGCCATCCACGGACTCAGCGAGCTGGATGGACTCCTCCCGCTGGCGGATATCGTGGTTCTCGCCACGCCGCTGACCGAGGAGACGCGGCAGGTACTGAACGCCAGGCGCCTCAAGGCGCTGCGCCCGGGCGCCATCGTGGCGAACGTGGCGCGTGGCGCCCTACTCGACGAAGGCGCCTTGGTCGAGGGCCTCATTGCCGGCCGCATCCGGGGGGCGGTGCTCGACGTGTTCGCCAAGGAGCCGCTGGCGGCGGACAGCCCCCTATGGCACCTTCCGCAGGTCGTCTGGAGCCCGCATGTCAGCGGCGTCTCGCCACGGCGGTTCTGGAGCCGGCTGCAGGACCTCTTGCTCGATAACTGGGCGCGCTACCGGGCGGGGGAGAGCCTCCGCAACGTGGTCGACAAGCGCGCCGGCTACTGATTCGGAGCCGATGGAAAAGATCATCAAGGCGGCGGTGGAGCGTGGGGCCAGCGACCTGCATATCAAGGCGGGCGACGTCTTCCGCGCGCGCATCGACGGCAAGCTGGTGCCGCTCACCAAGCAGGCGCTCACGCCCGAGCAGACCAAGAGCATCGCGCTACGGCTGATCGCCAACGAGGATGACCGCTCCCGCATCGACAAGCTCAACGACTACGACTGCTCCTGGGG
>JAYQOZ010000396.1:0-2152 GCA_038145035.1 Gemmatimonadaceae bacterium
GGGGCGGGGTCCCGGCCGCCCCCCCGTTACCCCCGTCCGCCGACACGCGCCGCTACTCGTGATGACGCAGGCCGAGGCGGATGATGCGCTCGAGCAGCTTGGGGTATGGCACGTTGTCAAAGTTGGCCGCGGAGGCGAACTCCTCGTGTTCGGCGATGTCCGGATTGGGGTTCGCCTCGAGGAAGTAGATCCGATTCTCCTGGTCCACGCGGAAATCGATGCGCGCGTATCCCGTGAGCTCCAGGATGCGGTAGATCCGCTTGCTGTCGTGCAGCAGCTGTTCCTCGACGTCGGGTCGCAGCTCCTGCACCGCCTGGATGAAGATGCCCTTCTTGGCCTGGTACTGCGGGTCATGCTTGGCCTTGGCGGTGGCGATCAGCGGTTCGTTGGGCTCGTTCCTCTCAGCCTTGAGCTCCCAGGGCGTGAAGGCCACGAGGCGGTCGTTGCCGAGCACGCTGACGTAGAGTTCACGGCCGTCGATGAACTGCTCGGCGATGGCGTCGGTGCCGACGCGTTCGTGCACGAAGCGCACACGCTCGATGAGCTTCTCGTCGGAGTCCACCACCGAGGCCTGCGAGATCCCGGTGCTGGAGTGTTCGATGAGCGACTTCACGATGAGCGGGAAGCCGAGGCGCGAGGGCCGGCGCACCTTGCGGCCAATGGGGAAGACGGCGAAGTCCGGCACGCGGATGCGATGATAGTGCAGGAGCTTCTTGGACAGCGCCTTGCCGCGCGAGAGCATCAGGCCGCGGGGATTGCAGCCGGTGTAGGGCACCTTCATGAGCTCGAGGAAGCCGACGACGTTGTGGTCGTAGGTTGTCTCGCCGTGGAACTCCTCGAGCAGGTTGAAGACGATGTCCGGCTTGAGCACGTCCACGGCCTCGCGGACGGGGCGGAGCTCCCACTGCACGCCGAGCACGTGCACGTCGTGCCCGAGCCGGCGCAGGGTGCCGACGACGTCAATCTCCGTCTTGAGGTCGAAAGCCTCCTTTGCCGAGAGCGAGCTGATGATGTCCGGGGGTGCGAGATCCGGATGCGTGAGCACGAGGATGCGCAGCTTCCTCATACGGCGATCCAGTCGCGACGGCCCTGGCCGACGAGGAAGCCCATGGTGCGCGCAGTCAGCAGCACCATGAAGTCGGTGAGCACGTCGCGGTCGCGGCCGACGACACGGAGGCGCAGCTCGCGGCAGCGGCCGCTCATGTCGGTGAGCACCTGGTCGAGCGAGAACTGGTACTCGCCGGTCCAGCGCGAGACCGTGCGCCGGATGTCGGCGCGGTGCTCGCGAAGGAAGGACGCGGCCGTGGGACGGCGGCGATGCCTGGGGTCGTTGGAGAAGAGACGCAGCAAGTCGTGGTCGTAGGTCTTGGGGTACTCGACCGAATATACCGCACGACGATGCGTGTAATGCTCGAACAGCGTGGTCCTGATGCTGCGCAGCGGGTCGACGACGCGGCGGTCGCGCGCCGGCGGCGTGGTGCCGGCGATCTCCTGCATCAGGCGATCCACGTATTCGAGCTTCTGCAGCGCAAACCACCCGGCGTAGCGTCGGCGCCAGTCGCTGCGCGGCCGCAGCCAGACAGCGAAGGTCTCGGCGAAGTCCTCGTCCGGATGGCTCTGCGCATACCAGCGGCGCAGGTGCTGTACGTAGCGCTTGCTCGCCGGGTTGGGGCGATACGCCTCGGGATACTTGGTGGATGACTTGCCGAAGAGGCGCTGCCATTCGCGGCGGCGGTGCAGTTGGTAGCCGTGCTGGATGGCGTGACCGCACTCGTGCCGCATGATGCGCATGCATTCGTAGTGCGAGCCACCCTCGACCTCGATCAGCTGATTGCGTTCGAGGCGCGTGAGCCGCGGGTGCAGGAGATAGAATGGCACCGCGAATCCCGAGACGCCGCTGGGCGAGAACCACTCGTCGGAGACCCAGATGTGCGGCTTGAGGCGGATGCCACGATCCTCGAGCTCCGCGTGGAGTTCGTCGACGCAGTCGCCGACCCACGTGCCCTCGAGCGTGACGCCGAGGTCGCGGAGGCGGAGCTGCATCAGGCGTTCGTTGGACCAGCGGGCCCAGGGAAAACGGCTCGGCATCGGGGACAGAACTTGCAGCACGGCGGGCCGCGGCGCGCCCGCGGCGCGACCCGCGGCGCCCCGC
>JAYQOZ010000397.1:0-2140 GCA_038145035.1 Gemmatimonadaceae bacterium
CCGCCGAGGCGCCGACGAGTTCATGACCAAGCCCTTCAGCCCCAAACGACTGCTCGCCCGAGTCACCGAGCTCGTCGAGGAAGCCGCCGCCCGATGACCGCCCCCCTGTATGCCGTGGTCCTGGCCGGCGGTGTCGGCTCGCGGTTCTGGCCGCTCAGCACGCCGCAGCGTCCCAAGCAGCTCCTGCCGCTCGTCGGGGCGGCGACGATGCTGGAGGATACGCTGGAACGGCTGACGCCCTTGGTGGAGCGCTCGCGCATCCTGGTGCTCACCAGCGCCACCCTCGCGCCGGCCATCCGCACGCTGATCCCCTGGCTCGCCGCCGACCAGGTGCTGGAGGAACCGCGTCCCGCGGGCACGGCCGCTGCCCTTGCCTGGGCCGCGCACGAGGTGCGCCGGCGCGGCGGAGACGATGCGGCGATGCTCTCGGTGCACGCGGACGCCGCGATCGGCAACGACGCCAGGTTCCGCGAGATCCTCGCAGATGCCGTCCGTGCGGCACGGGCGCATGCGGCGCTCGTGACCGTGGGCATCGTGCCCGTGGATGCGAATCCCGGACTTGGGTACATCGAGCCCGGCGCCGCGCTCGATGCCAGCGTCCATCGCGTGGCGCGCTTCTTGGAGAAGCCGGACCGCAGCCGCGCGGAACAGCTGGTCGCAGCGGGCTGCCTCTGGAACTCCGGGATCTTTGCGTGGCGCGCGAGCGAGTATCTCGCCGAAGTGACGGCGCACACGCCCGAACTCCAGGCCGCCATGGGCGCGGTCGCGGGCGGTGCCGCCGCTTTCTTTGCCGCCGTGAGCGACACCGTGAGCGTGGACGTCGGCGTGCTCGAGCGCAGCCATCGCGTCGCGGTGGTGGCCGGTGACTTCGGCTGGGACGACGTCGGCACCTGGGCGGCGCTGCGCCGGGTGCGTGCGCGCGATGCGGCCGGCAATGCCACCCACGGTGATGTGCACCTCGTCGGGGCCGCCGACAACGTCGTACACGCCGACGGCGCCCGCGTGGTGCTCTACGGAGTGCGGGATCTCGTGGTCGTGGCGAAGCCGGGACTGACGCTCGTCACCACGGTCGAGCGGTCCGATGCGCTGAAGCAGATGCTGGATGCCCTCCCCGTTGACGTGGTCCAGGGCGCGTGAGCCAGTTCATCCTGTATGACGACGCAACGGCGCGCGACTTCGCGCCCTTCGCCCTCACACGCCCGGCGGGCGAGTTGCGGGCGGGTGCGCGGCTGATCCGCGAACGCTGGAGTGCGATCCTTGGCACGGCGGTCGCGTTCGCCGGCGCGCCGCACCTCGAGGGGTTCACCGAATTCGATGCCCCGGGCGCCCTGCGTGGCGACGCGACGGCGGGCACCTGGCTGGTGAACGCGCGATGTGCCCCGGCGCTCGACGCCGCCCCGATACCTGCAGGGACTCGCGTCATCAGCTGCGGCGATCGCGTGGCGGCCGTCCGACTCGACGCCCCGCTCGCGCCGGCGGCATTGGCGGACGGCCGCTTCAACCTGCAGTCCATCGCGGACGGCCAGCGGGCGTCCATCGGTGGCTGGTGGCTGTCCGCGAGCTGGGACCTGGTGGGGCTGCTGCCCGAGATGCTGCTCGCGGACGCCCGTGCACTGCTACCGGCTACAGCCGAAGCCCGTGGCGTTGCGGTCATCGGCAGCGAGGGACTTCACGTCGCGGCCACGGCCACGGTCGAGCCCTACGTCGTGGCCGATACCTCCTCCGGGCCCGTGCTCATCGAGGACGGCGCGCAGGTGCAGGCCTTCACGCGACTCGTCGGCCCCTGCGTGATCGGGGCACGGAGCAGCGTGCTCGGCGGCCGCATCTCCGGATGCAGCATCGGCCCGTCAGCGAAGGTGGCCGGTGAGATGAGCGTGACGATCGTCATCGGGCACGCGAACAAGGGGCACGACGGCTTCGTGGGCCACAGTGTGGTCGGCTGCTGGGCCAACCTCGGCGCCGGCACGATCACGAGCAACCTGAAGAACTCCTATGGAGAGGTCACGGTCTGGGCGCCGGGCGGCCAGCGACGGAGCGGCCTGCAGTTCCTCGGCGGCCTCATCGGCGACCACGTGAAGACCGGGATCGGGACGCGACTACCCACGGGCAGCGTGCTGGGCGCCGCCGCGAACGTCTTCGG
>JAYQOZ010000398.1:0-2117 GCA_038145035.1 Gemmatimonadaceae bacterium
CACCAGGTGAGCCCCCTTCGCACATAGCTCGGGGCGATGGCGAACAGCAGCAGCCAGCGCACGGCGAGCAGCACGCCGGTCGCGACTGCGGCCGTCGTCCGCCAGGGACTCGGCGCCAGCGAGGGCCAGGCCAACCACAGCCCAAGGGCGAGTGGCCACTGGAGACCCTGCGCCAACACGACGAAGACCGTATCCCAGGCCTGCCGCGGCCTCGTCGTGGCGTCCTTGAGGTCCAGCGAACGCCCCCACTCGCGCCACATCTGCGCAATGCCCGTGTAGCTGCGCACGAGGTACAGCCTCGAGCCGTCGAGGAATCCCACCGGCACGGCGCGCTTCGCCAGGTGCCGCACGAGGGAGACGTCCTCGGCGAAGGAGTCCTTCACCGACTCGTATCCGCCGTGCTTCAGGAGCACCTCCCGGCGCAGCAGGAAACACTGCCCGTTTGCCATCACGCGGTCGGCACCCACCCGCGGATCACCGGGGGCCCCGCTGCGATACAGCAGCGAGACCAGGAGCGCGGGCTGCAGCCAGCGTTCGGCAGCCGTCTGTCCGTCGAAGCGCGGCGCAAAGGACACGATGTCGAAGCCCTCGCGCAGCGCCGCCGCCAGCACGGCCGCCGCGCAGCCCGGCAAGGCCTCCGTGTCGGCGTCCATGCCGAGCAGCCACGGGCTCGTCGCCTGCTCACTGCCGTGCTGCAGCGCCCAGGCCTTGCCGATCCAGTCGCGCGGGAGCGGAGGGTCGGTGAGCAACCGGATTCGTGCATCCTGGCGCGCCGCCGCCTCCACCGCCTCGCGCGTCCCGTCGGTGGAGCCGGAGTCCACGACCAGGATCTCCCGGACGGGCTCCCCCTGCGCCTGCAGTCCACGCAGGCAGGGACCGATGCGCGTCGCCTCGTTGAGCGTCGCCACGACGATGGTGAGCGGCGGAAGCCCCGCGCCGTCAGCCCGCGGTCGCTCGGCGGGCCGACGCGTCCGACCACCGAGGAGCCGCCGGGCCAGCACCGCCGCAAGCACGCACTGCAGCAGTGCCAGCGCGATCATTTCTTCTTGGCGGCCTTCTTCGCGGGCTTCTTCGGAGCGGGCTTTTTCCTGGCGAGCAGCTTCGCGGCGGACTTCCGCTTCGCCGGCTTCTTGGCCACAGGCTTCCGCGGCGGCTTCGCGGCCGGCTTCGCCGCCGCCGGAGCCTGATTCGCCGCCGCCTGATCCGCCGCGACCCGCGCCCGGCCCTCCTCGGTCACGGCGTGCTCCGGTTCCCGCCGCAGCGTCTTGATGAACTCCGCGCGACGGAACCGCAGCGCTGCCCAGTCGTCGTCGATCGAGACCTGACGCACCGGTTCGAATCCCGCCGCAGCGAGCGCCGCCCATCCGGTGTCCTGGTTGAACTCGCAGGTCACGCGCATGGACGTCTGCTTGGGATACGCGAACCAGAGCGTGATGTCGTCCGCGGCCCTTGGCGTGATCTGCCGCACCGCCGCATCCACCTGGGGCTGCGTGGTGGCGAAGGCCAGCGCGAAGGGGATGCTGCCGGTGGACGGCGCGGTGCGCATCACGCGCACGCCCTTCAGGCTGCTGAGGGCGCGCTCGAAAGACACCGGCGCGCCGAGGACGACCAGGCTGTTCTGGTCCTTGAGGTTGAGCTTCGTGAATACGGGGTCCACACGGGGCTCCGAAAGGGGACTCAGACGAAAGTTAATGCCCGGACGACCAGCTGTCTCCCGGCGTCCAGGCCCTTCGGGCCCCGTGGCCTGTCCGACACGGTGAATTCCTCCCGCCCAGGGACCGTGGGGCGAGGAGAGCCCTGACCCTGACGTGGAGTCCCCGATGCCGCTGCGATCCGCCCCGCTGCTCACCGCCATCGTCGCGGTGACCGCGCCGGTGCCGGCTCGGGCACCATCCGGCTCGACCTCAGCCAGGTCGCGACCTCGACCACCATCCGGTCCGGCTCCGGCGGCGTGCGGCTGCTGAAGCGCTAGGGCTGCGTGCCCTGCCCCACCTGATCGATCATGAACGCGTAGCGGAACGCCATTTCCCGATAGCGCTCGTACCGACCGGACCACCCGCCCTCCCCGGCCCCCCTATGCAACAGGACCAGGACGGGGTTACGGTCGGTCTTACTGG
>JAYQOZ010000399.1:0-2113 GCA_038145035.1 Gemmatimonadaceae bacterium
CGCCATCTCGCTGCGGACCTCGACCGTTTCCTCACCGGCACTGAAGTGCGCCTTGAGGGCAGCCCCCGCAGTGCCGAACACGCGCACCCGCACGCCGACGCGCCGGCGCCGCTCGCCCTGCCCGACGGCCGCGAAACTCTCCCGCGCCTGTTCGAGCAACGCCACCTGGGCGTTGCGCACCACGCGCCAGCCAACCGGCACCGACCGCCGCGCCCTGATGGCCTGCCGCCAGAGCCCGTCACGGGCGCTGAGCGTGCGCACGGGGCCGGCGTGGAATCCGACGCTCTCGAGATGTCCGCCCTCGGGCGGCTCGAAGCCGAGCCCGTCGCGCTCGGCGATCGGCGCGCGGACCTCGACGATCACCTCGCCGCGCGCGACGCCGACGACGACGCCGAGCTCGAGCCCGCGATTATCCGGCTGCGTGCGGGTGATGTACCCGCGCCCTTCGCGGCCACCGTACATGCCGCCCGTGAATCCGCGGGAGAAGATCTGCACCAGCGGCTGCACCTCCTCGAAGCTCGGCGGCGCGAAGCGGCCCTCGGCCACGCGCGAGAGGAAGTCCCGGTAGCCACGCGTGACCGTGGCCACGAACTCCGGCTTCTTCTTCCGCCCCTCGATCTTCAGGCAGCCCACGCCCGCCTCGGCGATGGCCGGCAGGTGATCCCAGGCGCCGAGGTCCTTGGCGGAGATCAGGTAGCCGCGATCCAGTTCCTCGTCCGTCGCGGCATCGCGCAGCACGTAGTCCTTGCGGCAGGACTGGGCGCAGGAGCCACGGTTGGCGCTGCGCTCCGAGATCATCCCGGACATGAAGCACTGGCCGCTGTACGAGATGCAGAGCGCCCCGTGCACGAAGGTCTCCAGCCCCAGCCCGGGGACGGCGGCGCGGATCTCACGCACATCCTCGATGGTGTTCTCGCGGGCCAGCACCACGCGGTCGATGCCCATGCCCTGCATCACGCGCGCGCCGGAGGCGTCGTGCACGGTGAGCTGGGTGGACCCGTGGATCTCGAAGGCGGGGTAGACGCGCTGGATCATCCGGATCAGTCCGATATCCTGCACGATGGCGGCGTCGATGCCCCGGTCGATGCATTCGCCCAGATACTCGAGCGCGTCGGCCATCTCGACCGGCTTGATCAGGACGTTGAAGGTCAGGTAGACGCGTACGCCCCGCCCGTGCGCGATCAGGCAGGCCTGCTCCAGTTCCTCGAGGCTGAGCTGCGCCCCGTCGTCCCGGGCGTTGAACTTCGAGGCCCCGAGGTAGACGGCGTTGGCGCCGTTGGCCACGGCAGCCCGCACGGCATCAAGCGAGCCGGCAGGCGCGAGCAGTTCGGGGATGGAGGCGCGGGGCGTCACACGCGCAATCTAACGCCCCCGGTGGCTCAGCCTGCGGCCGCGACCGTCTCGTGCAGCTGCAGCAGGTGTCGCTGCTCGTGCCGCGCGATCATGAGCACCCACTGCCAGCCATCGAAGGGGCCGAAGGCGGGGTGGTCGTGGCGCACGAGGGAGAGGCGTGGCCCGGCGTCATACGCGGCGTCGAGCAGCTGCACGCGGCCTTCGGCCCAGCGCCCACGCTCCGCGACGAGGGCGATCTCGGCCGGCGGCTGCAGGCCGTCCATGGCGTGGATCTTCTGCGTCCGGTCGAGGAACGGGAAGCGGTCCAGCATGGCCAGGACGTTGCGCGAGTGCGGGCCGGGGGGGACGGTGATCATCGGACCCAGCGCGGCGACCTGTCGCTCGATCAGCCGGGCAATGCCCCGCTCCACCTTCGCCAGATGCCACACGATCTGCGATGGGGTCCAGCGCCCCTCCGGCGCGCGGTGCCGCAACGCCGCCGGAACGGCGTCGAGCGCCGTCTCAAACTCGGTCCGCACCCGGGTGAGCTCCTGCTCCAGGACCTGGACCCGCTTGTCGCCGTCTCGCATCCAGGCAATGTCCGGTCTCCGAGGGTGTCCGACAAGAGGGGAGGCGTGGCCGCCGAAACTCCCGCCGGCCGCGGGCCGTACGGTCCAGCAAGGAGGATCCAATGCTCGGACTACTTTCGCTGGCCATCACGGTCGGGGGTATCGGCACGATGCTGCACACCGGCGACTGGAAAATAGACGCCGACCCTGTC
>JAYQOZ010000400.1:0-2094 GCA_038145035.1 Gemmatimonadaceae bacterium
CCGGGCGCCGCCCCGGGGGGGGGGCGCCCCCCCCCCCCCCCGCCCCGCGGCCGCGCCCCACGCCCCCGGCGCGAGCGGCCTCGGGCCGGGGCCGCGGAACGTCAGCCACCGCGCGCGGTCAGGCGCGCGAGGACGCCGCACGGGCCTGCGGCGTCGCGTCCGTGGTGTGCGGCCACTTCCGCTCGATCCAGAGGAGCAGCGGCGCCGCCACCCAGATCGAACTGAACGTGCCGACCACGATGCCGAACGTGAGGATGGAGGCGAAGGGCCGCATCACCGGACCGCCCAGGAGCAGCAGCGCGAGCAGCGAGACGATCGTCGTGAGGCCGGTCATCACGGTGCGCGGCAGCGTCTCGTTGATCGAGCGGTTGATTACGTCAACGAGCGACTGCTTGCGGTTGCGACGCAGGTTCTCGCGGATGCGGTCGAACACCACCACCGTGTCGTTCATCGAATACCCGATGACGGTGAGGATTCCGCCGACGACGAACAGCGAGATCTCGATGTCGGCGTACTTGATGAACGCCAGCGTCGCCAGCGAGTCGTGCAGCGTGCCGAGGACGGCGGCGACGCCGAAGCGCCACTCGAAGCGCCAGGCGAGATAGATCAGCGTCAGCGCAAAGGAAATGATCGTGGCGATGATTGCGTTGCGGCGCAGCTCGGCGCCGACGCGCGGCCCGATGGCATCGCCGGAGAGTCGCGTGAAGGCCCCCTGTCCATACTTTTCGCGGAGCGACGCCTCGATCCGGTCGGCGATGTTCCCCGCCCCGCCGGCCTGCGCCTCCACCTGCTCGCGTTCCTGGGCGCGGATGCGGATCTCCTCCGGCGAACCGAAGGTGGTGATCTCCGCGTCGCCGAGGCCGGCCGCGGTCACCGTGGCGCGCAGCTCCCCGACGTCCGGGGCCTGCTGGAACTGCAGGCGCAGCTCGGTGCCGCCGGTGAACTCGATGCTGTAGTTGAAGCCCGTGAGCGGGACAAGGACGATGGCGGGCACGACGAAGAGCGCGACCGTGACCAGCGCCAGCCGCCACTGCCGCACGAAGTCCCACGAGGTGTCATGCAGGATGCGGAACATCAGATGCTCAGGGTCGAGGGGGCCGAGCGCTGACGGCTCAGCCACAGGTAGAAGAGCGAGCGGACCACGAAGATGGCGGAGACCAGCGAGGCGACGAGGCCGGCGAGCAGGGCGACCGCGAAGCCGCGCACCGGACCGGTGCCGAACTGGTACAGCACCGCGGCCGTCAGCGCCGTCGTGACGTGCGTGTCGACAATGGCGCTCCAGGCATGGTCAAAGCCCTCGTCGATGGCGAGCCGGACGGACTTGCCGGCCTCGAGTTCCTCTCGGATGCGCTCGAAGACGAGGAAGTTCGCATCCACGGCCATGCCGATGGAGAGGACGAAGCCCGCGATGCCCGGGAGCGTCAGCGTGGCGTCGAAGAGCGCGAGAATCGCCAGCGTGACGAGGATGTAGAAGCCGAGGCCGATCACCGACAGCATGCCGGAGAAGCGGTAGTAGCCAAGCATGATGACGACGATCAGCACCACCGCGAGCAGCCCGGAGGTCACGCCCTGGCGGATGGCGTCCTCCCCGAGCGAGGCGCCGATGGTGCGGGCCTCGACGACCGTGAGCGGCACGGGGAGCGCCCCGGCGCGCAGTACCAGCGCAAGGTCGTTGGCGGCCGCGATGTCGCGGCCGCCCATGGTGTTCTGGCCGCGGGTGCCCATTGCGCCCTGGATGGTCGGCGCGCTCATCACCCGGTCATCGAGGACGATGGCCATGTTGTCGCCGATGTGCTTGCCCGTCTCCGTGCGGAAGCGACGGCCGCCCTCGTTGTTGAGCTGGAAGTCGACCTTGGCGCCTTCGAGGGCGTCCTGGTTCGGCTTGGCGTCGATCAGGTACTCGCCGGTGATGATGTCACGCGAATCGAGCACGTACAGCGGCCGGTAGTAGACCTGGCCGAGCGGCACCGAGTCGGCGCCCCAGCGGACCACCTTGCCCGGCGGCAGCGCGGCGCGCACGGCGGAGTCCGCGAGGTAGCGATCCAGCTCGCGGGCGTCGCTCATCGCAACGTAGTACTGCCCCCGCATGGAGCC
>JAYQOZ010000401.1:0-2082 GCA_038145035.1 Gemmatimonadaceae bacterium
CGGCCGTCGCGCGCGGCATCGACCTGCCGCGGGAGGCCGGACTGGACCTCGAGGCGGCGCTGTTCGGCGCCGTGTCGTCCACTGCCGACATGCGCGAGGGCACGAGCGCCTTCCTGGAGAAGCGGCAGGCCACCTTCACCGGCCGATGACGGCCTGCCGGGGCGCGACGCTCCGGCTCCTGACGCCATGACGACTCCCGCGGAGCTTGCCGGACGCACCGAAGACCCCGTGGGCCACTACGCCGTGATCGCCGCGCGCTTCAACGCGGAGGTCACCGACGGCCTGCTGGCCGGGGCCCTCGACACGCTGGCCGGGGCGGGCGTGACGCCGGACCGCGTCGTGATCGTACGTGTCCCCGGAGCCTTCGAGCTGCCGCTGGCCGCCCGGCGGCTGGCGAGGTCGGGACGCTTCGAGGCGGTGATCTGCCTCGGCTGCCTCATCAAGGGCGACACGATGCATTTCGAGTACATCGCCGACGCGGCCACGCACGGCATCGCACGCGTGGCGGAGGAGACGGGGGTGCCGGTGGCCTTCGGGCTCCTGACGACGCTCTCCGACGAGCAGGCGGCCGCCCGGTCGGCGCCGGGCGAGGGCAACAAGGGCCGGGAAGCAGCACTGGCCGCCATCGAGATGGCGACCCTGCTGCGGACGTTGCCGCCGGCGAGCGGACGGTGAGCACCGCTCCCGACCCGGTCCGGCCCGCCCGCGCGGACGCGCGGCATCTGGCGCGGGCTGCCGCCATCCAGATGCTGTATCAGTGGGAGGTCGGCCGCCTGCATGTGGACCTGGTGGGCGCCCGTTTCTTCGCCGAGCACGTGGAGCCGGTGGAGGACGACGGGGAATTCATGGTGCCCGTGCCGGACGTGCCGGCGGTGCACCGGCCCTTCGCCGTGGAACTGTTCCGCGGGGTGGCGGGGCACGTAGGACGGATTGACCCGCTGATCGCGGGTGCGGCCGAGCACTGGCGGCTTGAGCGGATGGCCGTCGTGGACCGGCTGATTCTCCGGCTTGCGGTCTACGAGTTCCTGTACCGGCCGGAGACCCCGGGCCGCGTCGTGATCAACGAGGCCCTGGAACTGGCGCGGACCGTCCGCCCCGAGGAGGCCGTTCGCTGCATCAACGGGCTGCTCGGCGCGATCCGGAAGTCCCTGGCGCAGGCGGATCCCGCCTGAGGAGATCGAAAGAGGCGATGAGCACGCCCGCATCCGAGTCGGACCAGATCATCCAGCGGCGCGCCAACCTGGACGCGCTGCGCGCGCTCGGCGTGGATGTGTATCCCGGGTCGTTCGACCAGCAGGCCACCATCGACGCCGTCGTGGCGGCGTATCGGGACGAGCCCGGCGAGGCGCTCGAGGCGGCGCAGCCGCGGACGCGCACGGCGGGGCGGATCCTCGGCATCCGCAGCTTCGGCAAGGCCAGCTTCCTGGTCCTGTCCGATGGCCGCGAGCGCCTCCAGGTCTACATCCGTCAGGACTCGCTGCCGGAGATTGACTTCAAGACCTTCCGGCTCCTCGACTTCGGCGACTGGGTCGGCGTTGAGGGGCGGCTGTTCCGTACGCGAACGAACGAGCTGACCGTCTGGGCGTCAGGCCTGACGTTCCTGGCCAAGTGCCTCGTCCCGCTGCCGGAGAAGTGGCACGGCCTGCAGGACATCGAGGCGCGGTACCGTCAGCGCTACCTGGATCTGGCCGTGAACCCGGACTCGCGGCGGGTCTTCGAGGTGCGCAGCCGCGTGGTGACGGCGATTCGGGGCTTCCTGATCGAGCGTGGCTTTCTCGAGGTCGAGACCCCGATGATGCAGCCGATCGCCGGCGGCGCGCTGGCCCGGCCGTTCGTGACGCACCACAACGCGCTCGACATGCGCCTGTACATGCGGATTGCCCCCGAGCTGTACCTGAAGCGCCTCACCGTCGGCGGCATCGAGCGGGTGTTCGAGATCAACCGCAACTTCCGGAACGAGGGGATCTCCACCCAGCACAACCCCGAGTTCACGATGCTCGAGTTCTACTGGGCGTACGCAGACTACCAGGCACTCATGACGCTGACCGAGGAACTGCTGGCCGGCGTAGCCCAGGCGGCGAC
>JAYQOZ010000402.1:0-1284 GCA_038145035.1 Gemmatimonadaceae bacterium
GAGCACCTCGAGCGCGAGGCGTGGGTCGCGCAGCACGCCGAGGCCCTCGATGCCGCCTTCCAGGACGTGCCGCGCCCTGGGCGCGAGCCCGGGGATCGTGGCGCCCAGAAGGCGATCCGAGAGCGCCAGGCAGAAGCCGGGCGCGTAGGCGAGCATCGCCAGCACCAGGAACACGAGGCTGAGAAACAGCCCTGCCGTCGCGGCAATGCTCCACGCGGTGGCGCCGAACACGGTTGCATCGGCCGGGAATCGCGGGTCGAGCGTTGCCGCGAGCATGAGGCCGACGACGACCACGCCATCGAAGAGCCGGTCCACCGCCAGGGAGGCAAATGCGGTGGTGAAGCGCACCTCGCGGCGCTCGCGGGTGAGCGCGAAGGCGCGGGCCGGCTCGCCGGCGCGCACCGGCAGCACGTTGTTCACCATCATCCCGATGGCGGTCGCGCGCCAGAGCGGACCCAGCGGCAGTCGTCCCACCACCGGGGCGAGCAGGGCCTGCCAGCGCCGCGCGCGCAGCGGGAAGATGGCCGTGGCGGCTATGGTGCAGGCGAGCCAGAGCGGCAGGCTCGAGCCGGAGAGCACGCGCCACACCTCGCGGAGGTCCACGCCGCGAAGCGTGAGCCAGAGCAGCAGGATACTGAGCGCGATCCCGAGCAGGCCGCGCCATCCGAGGCGCATGCCGCCTACTCCACGGCCGCGAGCTGCAGCAGGTCGTAGAGCTCGGCCAGCATGTCCTCATCGGGCGCCGCGCGGCGATGCCGCAGCGTCTCGCCGATGCTGATCGCCCGCTGGAGCGCATCCTTGCCGCGGTACAGCAGCTCGTCGATCGGGATGACGTCGTCATCCTCGCCGTGCACGGGTTCGGCGAAGTGCTCCTCGCCGAGCGGGGCCAGGCCGGCGATGCCGACGGACAGTAGGTCGCGGAGGGCGGCGCCCGAGGGGGCGCTGCCACCCGGAGGCGGAGTCGGCACGCGGGGATTGGTCGGGGCCGGCGCGGCCGGCGTGGAGCCCTGGGGTGTGGCCATCGCCGGTGTGGACCGGCGCGCCGCCACCGCCGCCACGGACGGCGTCATGGGACGGCCGCCCTCGGGGATGAGGCGATGGCTGAGGACGTCGAATTCCGCCGCACGGGTCTCGGGTGTGGCGTCGGCGGCGCTCAGCAGCTGCGCTGCGAGATCGAGCACGTCCAGCGTCTCGGCCCGCAGGCTCGGGGGGGGGGGGGGGGCCCCCCCGGGGGGGGGGGGGGTGGGGTTGTGGGGGGGGGGGGTGGGGGCCCCCGCCGGCGGC
>JAYQOZ010000402.1:1294-2064 GCA_038145035.1 Gemmatimonadaceae bacterium
GGCGGCGGCGCTCCGCCGCGGCGCGGCGAGATCGCGCCCGGCCCGGGGCGCGGCCCGCTGGCGCGGGGCGGCGGGCGCCGCCGCAAGGAAGAGGTTTGCGATGGATTGATGCCCGAAGCTCTGGGCCGCGCGGGAGAGCGCGCGCACCGCAGCGCGCATCTCCCGGCTCAGGCGTTCGCGCGTGGCCGCGTCCTGCACGCGGCGGCCATCCGAGACCAGCCGACGCAGATGCTCGGCTTGCGAGACCACCTCCAGCCGGAAGCGCGCGGCGGCAGTGGTCGGCGGGTGCGCCGAGGCCTGAATCGCGTCTGGCAGGTCGGCGAGCAGCGAGGCGATCGGGACGACGACGTCGCCGTCCCGATCGGCCTCGAGCGCGGCGGCTGCGAGCGTGAACTCCTGCACGGCGGGCGAGTCAAGCGGCGGCCTGCCCCCGGTGCGAATGGCGTCCCCGCCCTCGAGCAGCACCTTGGCGGCGGTGCGCAGCAGGCGTCGGCGGTCGGCCGTGGCTTCCTCGTGTCCGAGCTCCAGTGGCCTCGCCGCCGCATCGACGGCATCCACGACCTCGGCCAACGGGGGGAGGTCTACCAGCGCCGCGACGCCCCGGAGGGCGCGCACCTTGCCCATCACCAGTCCGAAGTGCTGTGGCGAGCCGGGATTCTCGGAGTACTCGAGCAGCGCGGCGGCAGCCTCGCCGGCCGCCGTCGCGAGGTAGGTCGTTGCCCCCTGCGGGGCGGCCCATGGCTTCAACGGCTACGCGGCGCGCCCTGCGA
>JAYQOZ010000403.1:0-2054 GCA_038145035.1 Gemmatimonadaceae bacterium
GGGGGGCCCCCCCGCGGGCGGGGGGGGGGGGCGGGCGGGGGGGGGGGGGGGCGGGCGGCCGCCGCGGCCCCCCGGAGCGGGGGCATCGATGCTCATCGCGAAGGGCGCATTGTACTGCAGGGGGTTGCGGACGCAGGCCCGGTAGAATGTGGGGCCATGCCCGGCCACCCGCAGGTGCCCGCCGACTGGCCGTCCCTGCCGGACGAGACGCTCCTCGACCTCCGGCTCTGCGACCTGCCGATCGCCATCGAGGGCAGTGCGCTGGTGCCGCGCATCGATCAGCTCCGGGCCGAACTCGCCGGCCGCGACCTCCGCGTGCCGGTCCACTTCTATCTCGCCGACGAGTGGTTCACGCCGGACGGCATCGCGGCGGTGGCCATCCCCTTCTACCTGGCGCATCCACGCCTCGAGAAGCTGGAGGAATCCCAGATGCTCGAGGTCGAGGGCGGCGAGCATGAGTGGTGCATGCGCATCCTCAGACACGAAACCGGACACGCCGTCGACAATGCCTACCGGCTGCGGCTCCGGCGGCACCGGCGCACCCTCTTCGGGTCTCCCGGCGAGGAGTACCCGGAGTTCTACACGCCGCGTCCGTACAGCAAGGGGTTCGTTCAGCACCTCGGACGGTGGTACGCCCAGAGCCATCCCGACGAGGACTTTGCCGAGACGTTCGCGGTCTGGCTAACACCCAACAGCCAGTGGCAGGTTCGCTACCAGGGCTGGGCGGCAGCCCGTAAGCTCGAGTACATGGACTCGCTCATGACGTCACTCCGCGGCCGGACGCCGCCGGTACTCGCGACGACGGAGGTGGACCCGCTCCGCAAGCTGCGGACGACGCTCCGGCAGCACTATCGCCGGAAGCGCCGCCACTACGGCGTGGAGAACACCGGCCTCTACGACCGGGAACTGCGGCGCCTGTTCTCGGACGCGCCGGAGGCCGCCGGTGCCATCACCGCCGCGCAGTTCATCTCGCGGCTCCGCCGTCCCGTCCGCCGTGCTGTGGCGCAGTGGACGGGCATCTACCAGTACACCATCGACCAGGTTCTCGAGGAGATGATCGCGCGCTGCCAGCAGCTCAAGCTGCGGCTCGCGCTGCCCGAGGATCAGGCCCGTCAGGAATTCACCGTGTTGCTTACCGTTCAGGTCATGAACCACATCCACAGCGGCGGCCACAGGCTCGTGCTGTGAAGAAGACCCGCATCCTCGCCCTCGTCCACGAACACCTCGTGCCACCGGCCGACACGACCGGCATGGACATCGTCCACGCGGAGTGGAAGATGGAGCACGACGTCGTCGTCACGCTGCAGGAGCGCGGCCACGACGTCGAGGTCCTCGGGGTCCACGACGACCTCGCCCGGATCCGGCGCGCCATCGAGACGTTCAAGCCCGACATCGTCTTCAACCTGATGGAGGCCTTCGCCGACATCAACACGTTCGACCAGAACGTGGTGAGCTACCTCGAACTGCTCCGGATGCCCTACACCGGCTGCAACCCGCGGGGCCTCATCCTGGCCCGCGACAAGGCGCTCTCCAAGAAGCTGCTCGCGTACCACCGCATCCCGGTCCCCGGCTTTTTCGTGGTCCCGCGGGGCAAGCGGGTACGCCTCCCGAAGCGCCTGGGGTTCCCGCTCATCGTCAAGTCGCTCTTCTTCGAGGCCTCGATCGGCATCTCGCAGGCGTCGGTGGTCGAGTCCGAGGAGCAGCTGCTCAAACGCGTGCAGTTCATCCACGAGCGCGTCGGCACCGCGGCCATCATCGAGCAGTTCATCGACGGGCGGGAGCTGTACGTGGGCGTCCTCGGCAACGAGCGGCTGCGGGTCTTCCCGGTCTGGGAGATGTCGTTCTCGAAGATGCCGGACAACCGCTGGAAGATTGCCACCGAGCGCGTCAAGTGGAGCGACCAGTACCAGAAGCGGCACGGCGTGACCACGGATCTCGCCGAACTGTCCGAGGCCGAAGTGGCCCACATCTCCCACATCGCCAAGCGGGTCTACCGGGCGCTCGACCTCTCCGGCTACGCGCGCATCGACCTGCGGCTGGACGGACGGGGCGGG
>JAYQOZ010000404.1:0-2048 GCA_038145035.1 Gemmatimonadaceae bacterium
GACACCACGCGTGATTCGCGTGCCGCGGCGGCGGTCCGGCTCCTCGCGACCTGGGATGGCGTGCTCGCGGACGACCGTCCGGCGGCCGCGCTGGGGGCGCTGATCGCGCGCGACTGGGTCTCGGCCAAGTACGGACTCTACCCCGCGCCGCCGGCGGACGTCTCGCTGCGCGAGGCCGCGCGCGACCTGCAGCGCAGCTTCGGGCGCATTGATCCCCCGCTGAGCGCGGTGCTGCGCATGCGCTTCAACGGGCGCGATCTGCCCATCGGCAACGGCGGGTCCGACGTCCTGCGCGCGGTGCACACGGCACGTGCGCACGACGGTCGCTACGTGGGACGCGCCGGGGATTCATTCGTGATGCTGGTGGAGTGGGATGCGCGCGGGGCCGTGCGCTCGGAGAGCATTCAGCCGTTCGGCACGGCGGTCGGACGACCGGGATCACGCCATGCGACGGATCAGATGGAGCTCTTCGCGACCAATCGGTTGAAGCCGGTGCCCTTCACCGAGGCGGCCCAACGCGCCATGCTCGAGCGCGAGTACCGGCCCGGGATACCTACCGCCAGGGATTGAGGCGGTAGCCCTCGGCGTAGAACACGCTCAGCGCGGTCATGGCGCTGATGGCGAGATCGACGCCGGGCAGCAACTCCTCCCGCTTCACGCCGCGGAAGGCCGCGGTCTGCCCACACATCGCGAGGCGGGCGCCCGTCCTGAGAAGCTCCTCGACCAACGGACGGCTCGGGTTCGGCCGCCCGAAGCGTGCGGTGTGGGCCGAATCCGTCAGCAACGCGTACCAGCCGGTGCCGTGAAAGATGGCGGCCGCATGCAGACGCTCCACCGGGATGCCGTTCCGGGCGTGCAGGTTGTAGAACCGCGCGACGGTTCCGAGCTGCTGGTTCACGGCGCTGTCCGAGCCGACGTTGATCTCCCACATCACCTTGAAGACGTGGCCCTCGGGAACCTTGAAGGTCGCGTCCGGCACCTCGGCGGACATGCCACCATGCATGATCACCGGGCCGCTCGGCGTGATACCGGGACGTGACTGCTGGGCATGCACGTGCGCCGGAGACGCGACGAACGCAACGCCCAGCGTCGCGGCGACCAGGACGAAATGCGACGTGCGCATGGCGGACGTCCTCACGGAACCGGCTTGCCGTCGGCATCGAGCGTGACCAGCTGGTCCCGCTCGACGCGCAGGGAGGTGGCACTGCGCCGACCCATGACTTCCCACGACAACTCGACCGTGGTGCCGGCCGGAAGGTCGCAGAGCGTCCAGTCGCCGCGGCTGGAACTCAGCGTCTCCCGCGTCTCGTCGCGCCACAGCGGCTCCTCGCCACCGATGTCGAGCGCAGCCCGCCACGTCGCGCGGATGCGGGACCCGGAGACGGGGCGGCCTTCCCACAGGAGGCGGCCACGCGCCGCACCCGTACGTGACGCAACGACGCGCTCGGGACAGGCAGCGCGGATCGGCCCCTGGGGCCCCTCGCCGACGCCGGCTTCCTTCACGTAGATGCGGCGCGTGCCCTCGAGGAGGGCGGTCGTCTCCCAGGACAGGATCTCGTGCCCCATCACGTCCGGCTGCAGCAACCGCGAGCGCTCCAGCGACCGGAAGGTCTGCAGTTCGATCACGCCGACCTGCGGGTACCGGATGAACCAGTCGGCCACCAGCCAGGTCCCGCCCGCCGTGCGCGCGAACCGCAGACGACCGCCGCCATCGCGATTCTCCTCGTCGGCGGTGAGTCCGACGTAGCGATACGACACCTCCTGTAGCGCCATCGTCGCGCGCTCGATCAGGAAGCTGCCCTCGACGTCCACGTAGTCACGCTTGCGCTGCTTGGGCGCGAACTCGATGGCGAACGAGGCGGGCGACCCTTCGCGGGCCGTGAAGCAGTACGAGTCCGCAAACCAGGGCGAGAGCAGCGTCGCGATGTCGAAGCCGCGGAAGATGCGGTCCTTGGCGGCTACCACGACGTACCCGGAGCGCTGCAGCTCGGACAGCACCGGCGTCCCGAGCGCCGCACTCGGAGGACCGGACCGGCGCTGGATGAAGA
>JAYQOZ010000405.1:0-2013 GCA_038145035.1 Gemmatimonadaceae bacterium
GCGCAGGGGAGATCGACATCGTCATCACGCGTGCGCACGTGCTGACCGGCGACTGGCAGGCGCTGTATGACGAGGTGAAGGCCTTCCGCGAGGCCTGCGGCGACGCGCACCTCAAGGCGATCCTCGCCACCGGTGAGCTGGCCACGCTGAGCAACGTGGCGCGTGCCAGCTGGGTGGCGATGCAGGCCGGGGCGGACTTCATCAAGACCAGCACCGGCAAGGAAGGCAGCAACGCGACGCTGCCGGTGTCGCTGGCCATGGTGCGCCAGATACGCGAGTACGAGCGCGCCAGCGGCTTCAAGGTGGGCTACAAGCCGGCCGGCGGCATCCGCACCGCCAAGCAGTCGCTGGACTATCTCCTCCTGATGAAGGAGGAGCTGGGCGACCGCTGGCTGCAGCCGGACCTCTTTCGCTTCGGGGCCTCCAGCCTGCTGACCGACATCGAGCGCCAGCTCGAGCACTTCGTGACGGGCCGCTACGCGGCGGCCCATCGCCACCCGATGCCTTGACCCCCTCCGGAATCCGCGAGCGACGAATGGCGAGCGTAGCCGAGATCTTCCGCACGATGGACTACGGGCCGGCGCCGGAGAGCGACGCCGAGGCCCGCGCCTGGCTGAAGCGCCACGAGGGCCGCTTCGGGCACTTCGTGAACGGGGCCTTCACCAAGGTGGGGACCACCTTCGACGTGATGGACCCGAGCACGACGGATCGCCTGGCCCGCGTCACGCAGGGAACGGCGAAGGATGTGGACAGCGCCGTGGCGGCCGCCCGCAAGGCCTTTCCGAAGTGGTCCAGGCTCCCGGCGCACGCGCGCTCGCGACACCTGTACGCACTCGCGCGCATGGTGCAGAAGCACTCGCGCCTGTTCGCCGTGGTGGAGTCGCTCGACAACGGGAAGTCCATTCGCGAGACCCGCGACCTCGACATCCCGCTCGTGGCGCGGCACTTCTATCATCACGCCGGCTGGGCCCAGCTGCGCGACGCCGAGTTTGCGGGCTACGGCCCCGTGGGCGTGGTGGGGCAGATCATTCCCTGGAACTTCCCGCTGCTGATGCTGGCGTGGAAGGTGGCGCCGGCGCTTGCCGCCGGGAACACGGTGGTGCTCAAGCCGGCGGAGTTCACGCCGCTCTCGGCGCTGCTGTTCGCCGAACTGGCGCAGGAGGCGGGACTGCCGCCCGGCGTGCTCAACGTCATCACCGGCGACGGCAGGACCGGGGCGGCGCTCGTGGAGCACAAGGGCGTCGACAAGATTGCGTTCACGGGCTCGACCGAGGTCGGCAAGATTATCCGGCGCGCGACGGCCGGCTCGGGCAAGAAGCTGTCGCTCGAACTTGGCGGGAAGTCGCCGTTCATCGTCTATGAGGACGCCGACCTCGATGCCGTGGTCGAGGGGGTGGTGGACGCCATCTGGTTCAACCAGGGCCAGGTCTGCTGCGCGGGCTCACGGTTGCTGGTGCAGGAAGGCATCCACGACCGGCTGATCGAGAAGCTGCGCGCGCGGATGGAGAAGCTCCGCGTCGGCAAGCCGCTCGACAAGGCCGTGGACATGGGGGCGATCGTCGCGCCCGAACAGTTGGAGCGCATCAGCCAGCTGGTGCAGCAGGGCAAGGCCGAAGGGGCCACCATGTGGCAGCCCAGCTGGAGCGTGCCCAGGCACGGCTGCTTCTATCCGCCGACGCTGTTTACCAACGTCGAGCCGGCGAGCACCATCGCGCAGGTGGAGATCTTCGGCCCCGTACTGGTCGCGATGACCTTCCGCACGCCCGAGGAATCCGTCGCCCTCGCCAACAACACGCCCTATGGCCTCGCGGCCAGCGTGTGGAGCGAGAACATCAACCTCGCGCTCGACATCGCGCCAAAGCTCAAGGCCGGCGTGGTGTGGATCAACGCCACGAACCTCTTTGACGCGGCCGCCGGCTTCGGTGGCTATCGAGAGTCGGGGTACGGGCGTGAGGGCGGGCGGGAAGGGATGTATGAATACCTGACGAAGGACGGAGGACGGAGGACAAAGGC
>JAYQOZ010000406.1:0-2009 GCA_038145035.1 Gemmatimonadaceae bacterium
GCCCGGGACACCGTGCTCCGCCGGGTGCCGCGGCGTGAGATGCTTTTCGGCGCAGCTCGGGCAGATGTCGTGGGCGAAGGCCACCTCCGAGCGATCGCGCACATAGCGGGCGAGTGGCGCCCACTTGGCCGTGCCGCCCGAAAGCTCACGGCAGTGCGTACAGACCGGGATGGCGCCCTGCAGGCGGTGAAGCTCCTCGGCCCTGCGGTCGAGGGACTCGCGGGTCGAGCGTTCGTCCGTCCAGGCGCTGCGTTCGGCGACGATGGAGCGCTCGCGGCCGACGGCGACCAGCCCGCCCATCACGTTCGTGAGGACCAGGACGATCATGTCACCGGCCACGTCGCCGGCGACACCGGAGGTGGACCAGGTCACCCGCAATAGGATGAGTCCCAGCGTGTACGCCACCGGCGCGATGAACTGCCGGCGCAGCGGCAGGGCAAGTCCACCATAGAAGGCGAACAGCCACAGCATCGGGGTCCGCATCGAGATCGATCCGCCGAACGCGTGCAGGGCGTTGAGTGCCAGCAAGCAGGCCGCTGACCCGACCGAGACGGCGAAGACCACCCGCTCGTAGCTCAGGTGGTCCACCGCACGGCGGAGGCGCAGGATGCCCCAGACGGTGAGCGCCACGGCGGCCAATCGGACGGTCACCCGCTCGACGAACCGCATCCAGTCATCCGGGAGGATCCGGAAGTCACTCTGGGCAAACCACACCAGGGCGAGCAGGAGCGCCACCATCGTCGCCAGCGCCGTGCGGAATCCAGGCGGCGCAGGTCGGCGTGGTGGGGCAAGGGCGGCAGGGAGCGGGGAGGGGAGCCTCCCCATAGACAGACGCTCAATCAGATATATTGAAGGGTTATGCAAATCCGCAACATCGCCATCATTGCGCACGTGGATCACGGGAAGACGACACTCGTGGACCAGATGCTCCGGCAAGCCGGGGCCTTTCGCGCCAATCAGGTCGTCGCCGAGCGTGTGATGGACTCCAATCCGCTCGAGCGCGAGCGGGGCATCACCATCCTCGCGAAGAATACGTCCGTCCACTGGGGCGACACGAAGCTCAACATCGTCGACACACCAGGCCACGCCGACTTCGGCGGCGAGGTCGAGCGCATCCTGCGCATGGTGGACGGCGTGCTGCTCGTGGTGGACGCCTTCGACGGCCCGATGCCGCAGACGCGCTTCGTGCTGCGGAAGGCGCTGGCCCTGGGCCGGACGGTCATCGTGTGCATCAACAAGATCGACCGCCCCGGCGCCGATCCGATGCGCGTGCACGAGGAGGTGCTCGACCTGTTGATCGAGCTCGAGGCCAACGAGGCGCAGTTGGACGCGCCGGTCGTGTATGCCTCCGGCCGCGACGGCACGTCCACGATGTCCATGGACACGCCGGCCGTGGACCTCAAGCCGCTGTTCGAGACCATCGTCCGGCACGTGCAGGCGCCGCCCTCGGATGCGGCCGCTCCGTTCCAGATGCTGGTGTCGACCATCGACCACTCGAACTACCTGGGCCGCCTGGCCATCGGGCGCATCGAGCGCGGCACCGTACGGGTGGGCGACACCGTCACGCTGCTGCCGGTGGACCACAGCACCAGGGGCACGCCGGGACGCGTCACGAAGATCTTCGGCTACGAGGGCCTCGAGAAGGTCGAGGTCACGCAGGCCGTGGCCGGCGAGATCATCGCGCTGGCCGGCTTCGAGCATGTCGAGATCGGGCTCACGCTGACCGATTCGGAGCATCAGGAGCGGCTCGAGGGCATCGCGGTGGAGGAGCCTACGATCTCGGTGGACTTCCTCGTCAACAACTCGCCGTTCGCGGGCCAGGACGGCAAGTACGTGACGTCGCGCCAGATCAAGGAGCGCCTGGAGCGCGAGCTGGAGCGCAACGTGGCGCTGCGGGTGGAGGAGACCGACTCCACCGATACCTGGACCGTCTCCGGCCGTGGTGAGCTGCACCTGTCCATCCTGATGGAGCCCATGCGCCGCGAAGGCTACGAGTTCCAGGTCTCGCG
>JAYQOZ010000407.1:0-2008 GCA_038145035.1 Gemmatimonadaceae bacterium
GATCGGAGAAGTTCGCCTCGCCGAGCACGTGCAGGCCCGGGATGCTGCTCATCAGGTTGTAGTCCACCCAGAGGCCTCCCATGGTGTAGTGCACGGCCGGGTAGATGCGCATCGGCCGCTGGTAGGGGTCCTCGTCGGTGATGCGCTGGTACATCTCGAACAGGTTGCCGTAGCGCTCCTCGATGGCCGCCTTGCCGAGGCGCTTGATGCTGTCGGCGAAGTCGAGGTACACGCCGCGCCCGCCGGGGCCGACACCGCGACCGTCGTCGCAGGCCTCCTTCGCGGCGCGGGACGCGATGTCACGCGGCGAGAGGTTGCCGAAGGACGGATACTTCCGCTCGAGGTAGTAATCGCGATCCTCCTCGGGGATGTCCGAGGGGTTCTTGCCCACGTCCTCCTTCCGCCTCGGAACCCAGACGCGGCCATCGTTGCGCAGCGACTCCGACATCAGCGTGAGCTTGGACTGATGGTCGCCGCTCACGGGGATGCAGGTGGGGTGAATCTGCGTGAAGCAGGGGTTCGCGAAGGCCGCGCCCTTCTTGTACGCGCGGTAGGTGGCCGTGACGTTGCAGCCCTTGGCGTTGGTCGAGAGGTAGAAGACGTTGCCGTAGCCGCCGGTGGCGAGGATGACCGCGTCGGCCGCGTGCGACTCGATCTCGCCGCTGAGCATGTCGCGCACGATGATGCCGCGGGCCTTGCCGTCGACCAGCACCAGCTCGAGCATCTCGTGGCGCTCATACATCGTCACGCCGCCCTTGGCGATCTCCTTCTCCAGCGCCTGGTAGGCGCCGAGCAGCAGCTGCTGGCCGGTCTGCCCACGCGCATAGAACGTGCGCGAGACCTGGGCGCCGCCGAAGGAACGGTTGGCCAGGAGGCCGCCGTACTCGCGGGCGAAGGGCACGCCCTGCGCCACGCACTGGTCAATGATGTCCACCGACACCTGCGCGAGGCGGTATACGTTGGCCTCGCGGGCGCGGAAGTCGCCGCCCTTGATCGTGTCGTAGAACAGCCGCTGCACGGAGTCGCCGTCATTGCGGTAGTTCTTGGCGGCGTTGATGCCGCCCTGCGCGGCGATCGAGTGCGCGCGCCGCGGCGAGTCCTGGAAGCAGAAGCAGCTCACCTGGTAGCCGAGCTCGCTGAGCGTCGCGGCCGCCGAGGCGCCGGCAAGCCCGGAACCGACGACGATGACGCTGAACTTCCGCTTGTTGGCCGGGTTCACCAGCTTCATCTCGAAGCGGTGCTTGTCCCACTTCCCGGCCAGCGGGCCGGACGGGATCTTGGCGTCGAGCTTGATGGTCATGGTGGGTTCGATCTCAGTTGACGAGGCCAAGCATCACGCCGATCGGCACGATGATGAACCCGGCCCAGACGACGATGGCGACGCCGAGGGCGAACTTGCGCTCCAGCGGCATCGGCGTGGGCTTGGCCACCCCTAGCGTGCGGACACCCGCCCAGACGCCGTGGTAGAGGTGCAGCCCGAAGAACGACATCGCGACGATGTAGAAGATGGCCACCCACCACACCCGGAAGCCGAGCACGACGTTGCCATACGCCCCACCCTTGCTGAAGGCGGGATGCAGCTGGCCCGTGGTGAAGTGCAGGATGTGGAAGACGAGGAAGGCCGCGAGGACCACGCCGCCCACGCGCATCGTGCGCGAGGCCGGCGTGGCCACCTGCGACTCGCGCCTGGCGTAGTCCTGCGGTCGGGCGGCCCGGGCACGCGCCGTGAGCTGCAGCGCCGCGAGGATGTGCAGCACGGCCATCGCGAAGAGGCCGGCGCGCGCAATCCAGAGCAGCGGTCCCAACGACTGCAGCTTGTGCGCATAGTCGTTGAAGGCGTCGGCGCCGAGGAACACCTGAAGGTTCCCCGCCATGTGGCCAATGGCGAACAGCACAAGCGCGATGCCCGTCACCGCCATCACCCACTTCTTGCCGATCGTCGAATCCCAGAACTGCAGCAGCAAGCGCATCAGCGTCCTCTGCGGGGGTCATGAGACGAGGAAAACGA
>JAYQOZ010000408.1:0-1640 GCA_038145035.1 Gemmatimonadaceae bacterium
TCGGCAACCCCCACTACCACATCCCACACGACGTGCTCGAGACCATCAACCACCGCCAGCTGGCGGAGACGTCGAAGACCACCGTGGCGACCATCATGCTGCTGGCCTCCAGCCCCTCGCGCCTCGTGGGCCTGACGGCCGAAGGCAGGACGGCCACCTGGCAGCCGGCGGTGGAGAAGGAGATCACCGGCTACATCGTGCGCTACGGCCCGCCTGACAACCCGATGCAGTACAGCGCCCGCGTCACGAATCCCCGCATCACGCTGAACTCCCTGCAGCCGGGCTGGAGCGTGGCGGTCAAGGCGGTGAATGCGAAGGGGCTCGAAGGGTGGGACTGGGCCCGGACGGTGCTGCGGTGAGATGATGGATGCCGGAGCACGGAGGGCGAGGCTGAACGACAGGCCGCAGATTGCCTGAGCCGCAGGCCGAGCCATCCCCACGCTGGAATGTTCCGTCCCTTGTCCTCCGTCCCCCGTCCCCAGGCATGCGCACCCTCCTCCAACGCGTCTCCAGAGCCGAAGTCCGCATCAACTCCCGGGTGAGCGGAAAGATCGGCGTCGGCTTCTGCCTGCTCGTCGGCTTCACGCACGGCGACACCGAGGCGCAGTGCGTCTGGATGGCGGACAAGGTCGCCGGGCTGCGGCTTTTCGGGGATGACCAGGGCAAGATGAACCGTGGGCTGGAGGATGTGGACGGGGCCGTGCTGGTGGTCAGCCAGTTCACGCTGTACGGCGACGCCGCGAAGGGGCGGCGGCCGAGTTTCATCGACGCGGCGCGGCCGGAGACGGCGATTCCGCTCTATGAGCGCTTCATTTCGCTGCTGCGTGAACGCGGGCTCCGGGTGGAGACCGGCGAGTTCGGCGCGATGATGGACGTCGAGCTCGTGAACGATGGGCCCGTCACCCTCTGGCTCGAGAAATGAGCGCTCCGCACGTCATCCTGGCCTCGCAGTCGCCGCGTCGGCGGGAACTGCTCTCGCTGATCGGCGTCACCCACGCGGTGATGCCGGCGGACCTCAACGAGGACGTGCGGCCCGGCGAGCCGGCCGAGGCCTACACCGAGCGGCTGGCGCGGGAGAAGGCGCTGGTGATCGCCGGGCGTGAGCCGGCGGCCGTGGTGATCGCGGCCGACACCACGGTCGTGGTGGACGGCGACATCCTCGGCAAGCCGGTGGACGCCGCCGACGCGCGGGCCATGATCCGGCGCTTGTCGGGCCGCGAGCACGTGGTGATGACCGGCATCGCGGTGGCGCGCGGCACGCGCGTGGAAAGCGCGGTGGAGGCGGTGCGGGTGACCTTCCGTGCGCTGTCGGACACGGAGATTGCCGAGTACGTGGCCACCGGCGAGCCCATGGACAAGGCCGGCGCCTACGGCATCCAGGGCTACGGCGCGACGATCGTCGAGCGCGTCGAGGGCGACTACTTCAGCGTGATGGGCCTGGGGTTGCGCCGCCTCGTGGAGCTGCTGGCGCGGCACGGCGTGCAGTACCGCTTCTCGGACGGCCTCTCGCAGTAGCCGGCGCGGTTCTAGTGCGCGTCGGCCTGCGGAAGCGCCGAGAGCGGACGGCCGCCGCGGGCCCGGCCGGCCGCCCGCGGGCGGGGGGCGGGCGGGCGCCCGAGGTGGGCCCCGACGCCCCCCGC
>JAYQOZ010000408.1:1650-2007 GCA_038145035.1 Gemmatimonadaceae bacterium
TGGTGAGGCCGCCGTTGGCCTGCAGCGCGGCCGCTGCCGCGATCCCGTCGGCCCGGAAGATGAACCCCAGGGCCAGGGCCGCCAAGCCGAGCTGTGCCGTCACGAACTGGACCTCCGCCAATCGGCGGTGCACCAGGGGCTGGCCGAAAAAGCGCGGGATCACGTGCAGCGCCACGCCGTAGATCATCTGCGTGACGAATCCCAGCAGCGCGAGGTGCAGGTGTACGGTGCGGTACCGCAGGAGCGACGGCTCCAGGGCCATGGCGACGGCGAGCAGCACGGCCGCCGAGAACCAGCTGAGGCTGGCCTTGATGAATGCGCGAACGAACCAGTCCATGTGAGGTCGGGGGCGTCGGG
>JAYQOZ010000409.1:0-2001 GCA_038145035.1 Gemmatimonadaceae bacterium
CTTCTTGGCAGCCGCCTTCTTCTTGGCCGGGGCAGACTCCGCGACACTGTCCTGCGTGGCGCGCGTGCGCTTGTCACGCTCCCATCGGACGCGGACGCGCGCCACCTGGTCATCGCTCAACGGCGAGACGGGCGTGCGCACCGCAATATCCATCGCGCGCAGCATCGCCATCACCTCGTCGGCCTCGATTCCAAACTCGCCAGCCAGATCCTTCGCCCGAAGCTTGCTCAAACCCTGCCTCCGTTAGGTCTCACGATCCCCGGTCGCCGGCCTGGCAACCGTCAGGATCCCTTCCGCCAGCTGACGGTCGATCACGCCGATCACGGTCGTGGTCTCCCGTCCTGCCGACCCACCCAGCGCGGCGGCGTCCTCGACGTACAGCATCGGAACCCCCCGCCCTGCCAGCAGCCCCTCGATCTTCTGCCGTGAATTGGGCGACGCATCCCGCGCCACGACGGCCACCCGCACGGTCCCCCGCTTCACCGCCTCCCGCACGCGATCGACACCGACGATCGCGTTCCGGGCCCGGACCCCGAGCCCAAGGAGCCCGAGCACGCGCCGCGTCTGCGCCGCGTCCACGGGCCCCGTCCTACTCCGCCGCCGGCGACTTCGACTCGGCCGCGGGTTCGCCACCCTCCTCGGTCAGTTCGTCGAGGATCGCCATGATGCGGTCGGCTTCCTCCGGCGCGATGCCCGGCAGCTTCAGCAGGTCGTCGCGCTCGAGATCGATGATGTCGTTCAGCGTGCGATAGCCACCAGCCTCCAGCACGGCCACCGTCGCGGTCGCCAGGCCGTCGATGTCACCGAGCGGCACGTCGGCCGCCTCGTCCTCGTCCGGCAGCGGCGCGAACAGCGGGATGTCACCGCCGCGCTCCAGCCACTCGCGGCTCGAGTAGAGGTCGATCTTCCAGCCGGTGAGTTCCGAGGCAAGGCGCACGTTCTGGCCGTTGCGGCCAATGGCCAGCGAAAGCTGGTCCTCGTCCACCACCGCCTGGATGGTCTTCGCGGCCGGGTCGCTGAACACGCGGGCGACCTTGGCGGGCGCCAGCGCCAGCTTGGCAAAGCGCTCCGGGTCGGAAGACCAGGGCACGATGTCGATGCGCTCCCCGCCCAGCTCCTGCACCACGGCCTGCACGCGGGAGCCCTTCAGGCCCACGCAGGCACCCACCGGATCGATGGCGTCGTCCTTGGAGACGACGGCGATCTTGGTGCGGCTGCCCACCTCGCGCGACGCGGCGCGGATCTCGACGATGCCCGACTGGATCTCCGGCACCTCGAGGCGAAACAGTGCCTGCACGAACAGTGCGTCGGCGCGCGAGAGGATGAGGCGCGGACCCTTGGGCGTCTCCTCGATGCGCTTCAGCACCGCGCGGACCGGCTCACCCTGGGAGTAGGTCTCGCGATGGTTCTGCTCGCGATACGGGATAATGGCCTCCGCCTCGCGGAACTTGTTGAGCATCACCACGATCTTGCCGCGCTCGATCTGCTGGATCTCGCCGGAGAGCAGGTCGCCCACGCGGCCGGAGAACTCGTCGCGGATCTTGGTGCGCTCGCCCTCGCGGACGCGCTGCACGATGCGCTGCTTGGCGGCCTGCACGGCCGAGCGGCCGAACTCCGTGAAGGGGACCGCGATCTCCATCAGGTCGCCGATCTGGTAGTCCGGGTCCTCGTAGCGGGCCTCCTCGAGCGAGATCTCCGCGATCTCGTCCTCGGGCTCCTCGACGACCTTCTTCAGGACGACGATGCGGATGTCGCCCTGCGCGTCATCGATGTCCACCTCGGCCTGCACGTTGGGGCCATGCTTCTTGGCGAGGGCGGCAAGGATGCCGTCCTTCAACAAGTCGTGCAGCTCAGAGCGCTGGATCTGCTTGCTGTCCGCCAGCTCGCGCAGCGCCATCAGGATCTCGGCCGAACCGCCCATCCCTCTCTCTCCGTCGTGTAAAGGACCTATGCCGTCCAGTGGAACGCGAGGCGGGCGTCGGTGACGGCCGCGAGCGCGAC
>JAYQOZ010000410.1:0-2000 GCA_038145035.1 Gemmatimonadaceae bacterium
CCCGCACGGCCAGGCCCGGGAGCCCGCGCCCGATTCCCGCTTCCGCGAGATACTGGTCCTGGAGGTCCCAGGCGTAGCGCATCGGCGAACACACGATGCTGAGGTGCGGCTGGCCCGGCAGCGTGCGCACGCCCTTTGCGACGGCGTGGGACGTGCTGATGACCAAGTCGTAGCCGCGCAGGTCCAGGGACTCGATGGCCCACGGCATCAGCGGCAGCAACCGCCGGTGCGCGCGCTTCGCCGTCGGGAGGCGCTGCAGGAACGAGGTGACGATGCGCCGTGCACCGACCAGCGCGCGCAGCGACGGCACGGGATCCGCCACCAGCGTGAAGAGATCGGCCTCCGGGTAGAGGCGACAGAGCTGTCCGGTGATCTCCTCCGACCCGCCGTGGGTCAGGAGCCACTCGTGGACGAGGGCGACCCTCAGCCCGGCGGCCACGTCAGCTTGCGTCCGCCCAGGATGTGCATGTGGATGTGCTCCACCGTCTGCCCGCCATGCTCGCCGGTGTTGATCACCGCGCGATAGCCAGTCTCGGCAATCCCAAGATCCTTCACGACGCTGCGGGCCAGCATGGCCATCGCGCCGAGCACGCTGCCGTCCGGCATGTCGTTCATCGACCGATAGTGCTTCTTCGGCACCACCAGCACGTGCGTGGGCGCCTGCGGCGCGATGTCACGGAACGCGATGCAGTAGTCGCTCTCCCGGACGACGTCGGCGGGCAGCTCTCCCTTCACGATCTTGCAGAACAGGCAGTCGCTCATGGCGCGGGCCTCGAGCCCGGGTGTGGGCGGTCAGACAAAGGCGTCGAGGGCCGCACGCACCGCCGCAACGCCGGCGATGGCCGCTGTCTCGAACCGCAGGATGCTCGCACCGAGTGCCACTGGATGGAAGCCCCCTGCCTGCAATGCCTCGAGTTCTGGCGCCTCGAGGCCGCCCTCCGGCCCCACCGCGATGGTCACGCCCCCCAGCCCCGTGAGCGCCGCGCGCTGTGCCAGTAGGTGGGCGAGCAGCGGCTCCCCACCAGCGTCGAGCACGACCGCCACGCCCTCTGGCCGTGCGGCGATTGCCGATTCCACGGTGGCGTCCGGGTAGGTCGCCGGCAGCCAGGCCCCGCCGCTCTGCCCCAGGGCGGCCTTCATGCGAGCCAGCGCCTTCTGCTGAAACGTCGTGCCCTCGCCGCGCGGGGACACGTGCCTGGAGCGCCGATACAGCACCGGCCGCCAGCTCGCGACGCCGAGCTCGGTGGCCTTCTCGGCCAGCCAGAGCATGCGATCCCTGTCCGCCACGGGCAGCAGCAGGTGAATGGGCGCTGGTGGCTCGATCGATGCGGCGACATCCACGCTGACCGTCGCGTGCCGCTTGGCCAGCTGGGTCAACGTGCCCTCGCCGCGCGTGCCGTGCCCGTCGAGCAGCCGCACGCGCACGCCGGGCTCGAGGCGACGCACCCGCATGTGGTGCGACTCGTCCTCGCCAAGCGTGACGGTGGACGGGGCGCTGAACGGTTCGTCGGTGACGAAGGTCGGCAGGCTCACGCCGGGAATCTCGCCCCGAGCGCCGCTACGCGCGAGCCGGACGCAGCCGCACGCTCCACCACTGCTCCTCGTGGTCCTCGGCGTCCACGGTCCAGCCGCCGGCGGCCAGCGCCGCGAGCATCGTGTCGCGCTCCTCGTAGAGGATGCCGCTGAGGATCAGGACGCCGTCGTCGGCGATGGTCCGGGCGAAGAGCGGCAGCAGCTCCAGCAGCACGGAGGAGATGATGTTGGCGAGGATCACGCGCACCGGCGCCACCAGCGGCAGCAGCAGCGCGGCATCGCCCTCGAGCACGCCGACGCGGTCGGCCACCCCGTTGCGCCCGACGTTCTCCTCGGCGTTCCCGATGGCCTCGGGATCGATCTCGATCGCGAACACGCGCCCCGCACCGAGCTTGGCGGCCGCGATCGCAAGCACCGCGGAGCCCGCGCCCAGGTCCGCCACACTGTCCCCGGCCCGCACCATACCC
>JAYQOZ010000411.1:0-1984 GCA_038145035.1 Gemmatimonadaceae bacterium
GTGATGGCCGGCCGAAGCTTGTTCCACATCTCATCCGGACTCTCGAGCAGGCCGATCGTGTTGTTGAGCGACTTGCTCATCTTGGCCTGGCCGTCGAGTCCCACGATGCGCCGCGTCGGCGTGAGCGTGGGCTTGGGCTCAGGGAAGTACGGCGTCTCGGCGGAGAAGCGCGCGTTCCAGTTGCGCGCCACCACGCGCGAGAGCTCCAGGTGCTGCACCTGGTCCTCGCCCACCGGCACGGTGTCGGCGAGATAGAGCAGGATGTCCGCCGCCTGCAGCACCGGATAGTTCAGCAGGCCCGCCATCACCTGCTCCTGCTTGGCAGCCTTGTCCTTGAACTGCACCTGCCGCTCGAGCTCGCCGAGCGGCGTGACGGTGTTGAAGACCCACTGCAGCTCGGTGTGCTCGGGCACGTCGCTCTGCACGAACAGCACGCATTTCGCCGGGTCGAGCCCGGAGGCGAGCAGCGAGATCGCCATCTCCCGTGTGCGGCGCCGCAGGTCCTCCGGCGCGTACGCCACGGTGATGGCGTGATAGTTTACGATGCAGAAGAAGGACTCGTGCGCGTGCTGCAGCGCAACCCAGTTCTTGACGGCCCCGAGGTAGTTGCCGATGTGGAGCTCCCCGGAGGGCTGGATACCGCTGAAGACGCGCGTCATCACTCGAAGTTAGGGAGCACCCGGTGGGGCATCAACGGCAGACAGCGGAACTCCTGGCCCTCGCGGTCCATGCGGCGGCCTCGGGGGCGGCGGTAATCGCCGAGGCGGCCCCCCGGGTCCGCTCCCTCGACTGGCGTTCCAAGGGCCCCACCGACTTCGTCTCCGAGGTGGACGTGGCGGCCGAGGCGGCCATCCTCGGAACCCTGACGGCGGAGCTCCCGGGGGTGATGGTCCTCGCCGAGGAGTCGGCGGCCCGGGTCCCGGCGGCGGCGCTGGCCCAGGGCCTGGCCGTCGTGGTGGACCCGCTGGATGGCACCACGAACTTCCTGCACGGCTTCCCGGCCTACGCGGTCTCGGTGGCCATCCTCCAGGACGGTGAGCCGCTGGTGGGCGTGGTCCACGACGTCCCGCGCGACGAGGTCTTCACGGCCTCGGCGGGCGGCGGGGCCTTCGCCAACGGCAGCCCCCTGCGCGTGTCGGAGATTGCCGATCCACAGCGCGCCCTCATCGGCACGGGCTTCCCGTTCAAGGACGCGGTCGACATCGCCCCGTACCACCGCCAGATGGCGGCCGTCATGCGCCACGTGGCCGGCGTGCGACGCCCCGGTGCGGCCGCCCTGGACCTCGCGAGCGTCGCCGCCGGTCGTTTCGATGGGTTCTGGGAGCAGACGCTCTCGCCCTGGGACTTTGCGGCGGGGATGCTGCTCGTCCGCGAGGCCGGCGGCATCGTGACCGATCTCGACGGGCGCCACCTCCAGGCGCTGGCGCCGTCGTCGGTGCTGGCGGGCTCGGCGCTGATGCACGCGTGGCTCGCCGAGGCGCTGGCTCGGGCGTAGGGATCCCTGCGCCTTCGCGGCCGAAGTCCCTCGCCACGGCGACGCTAGATTGTATGGTTCCTCCTGACCCCAAGACAGAATCGCGATGTCCCTCGTCGAGTGCGTCCCGAACTTCTCCGAAGGCCGCGACCCTGCGGTGATCGCCGCCATCCGTGACGCCATGGCCGGCGTCCAGGGCGTGGTGGTGCTCGATGTCTCCAGCGACCACGACCACAACCGCACGGTCGTGACCTTCGTGGCACCCACGGACGTCGCCGCCGAGGCCGCGTTCCGGGGCATCAAGGTCGCCAGCGAGCGCATCGACCTCACGCTGCACGAGGGCGAGCACCCGCGCATCGGCGCCACGGACGTCTGCCCCTTCATTCCGCTCGAGGGCACGTCCATGGAGGACTGCATCGTCCTCGCGCGCCAGCTGGGCGAGCGGGTCGGGGCCGAGCTCCAGATCCCCGGATTCCTCTACGAGCGCGCCGCCACGCGGCCCGCCCGCGG
>JAYQOZ010000412.1:0-1969 GCA_038145035.1 Gemmatimonadaceae bacterium
GCCGGGTAGCGGGCGCGGCGCAGCTGCGCCGGGCGCGCGCCGGCGGCTCGCACCAGCGGCCATGAGCGCACGCCCCCGTCGAGGGCCGCGCGGGCGCGCGCCGCCGCCTGTTCCGCCGTCGTGACGCGTACGGTCATCAGGGCACCCGGCGGCGCGCCTGCGCCCGCGGACTCAGGCGTCCGTCGGAGGCGTCCACGGATAGGCGCGGTCGAAGGCATCGTGGAAGTCGAAGACTCCCACGAACTCCTCCTTCGTGTCCTGTGGCTGCTTCATCAGCAGGCCCGTGTCCACCATCGTGAAGACGATCTCGCCGAAATCGGCCGAGCCGGTGATGCCCCAGTGCTCGAGCACGGTGCGCGACAGCACGCCGTAGCGCGCGAGGGCCAGGTCCCGGCAGCCCTCGGCCAGCTCGCGCCCGCTCAGGTGGCGGCGCTCGGGCAGCCGCTGCTGCACGAACTCCAGCGCCGCCAGCACGAACAGGTACGCGCGCTCGTCGTACCGCGATTCGCGCAGGCGAATCCGGTCCATCACTCCATCGCGGAAGGCGAGCTCAGGCATGGTCGGTCAAATGTACAGCGGGAACTCTTCCGTCAGGGCCAGCACGTCCCGGCGCACCGCCTTCGACACCTCGGCGTCCTCCGGCGCGGCGAGCACCCGGTCGATGAGCGAGGCGATCTGCTTCATCTCGCGCTCCCCCATGCCCCGCGTGGTCACCGCCGGCGTGCCGATGCGGATGCCGCTGGTCACGAACGGCGACTGCGTCTCCTTCGGCACCGTGTTCTTGTTCACCGTGATGCCGGCGTGGTTCAGCGACTGCTCGGCCACCTTGCCGGTCAGGGCGGCGTTGCGCGGACGCAGGTCGCAGAGCATGAGGTGATTGTCGGTGCCGCCCGAGACCACGTGCACGCCGTGTCCCATCAGCGCCTCGGCCAGCACCTTCGCGTTGGCCACCACCTGACGGCAGTAGTCCGCAAACGAGGGCTGCAGCGCCTCGCGGAAGGCCACGGCCTTCGCCGCGATGACGTGCTCCAGCGGCCCGCCCTGCGTGCCGGGGAACATCGCCTTGTCGATGGTCCTGGCGTGCTCCGCCTTGCAGAGGATCAACCCGCCGCGCGGGCCGCGCAGCGTCTTGTGCGTGGTGGTGGTGACGACGTCGGCGTACGGGATCGGGCTCGGGTACACGCCCGTGGCCGCCAGGCCGGCGAAGTGTGCCATGTCCACCATGAAGATCGCGCCGACCTCCCTGGCCGCCGCCACGAACTGCTCATAGTCCAGCACCCGCGAGTAGGCGCTGTAGCCGGCGATGATGAGCTTCGGCTTCTCCTTCCGCGCGATCTCGCGCATCGCCGCGTAGTCGATCAATCCCTCGTCGTTCACGCCGTAGTGCACCGCCCGGTAGTTGAGCCCCGAGAAGTTCACCGGGGAGCCGTGCGTGAGATGCCCACCCTGCGAGAGGTCCAGCCCCAGCACCGTGTCACCGGGCTTCAGGAACGCGAGGTAGACCGCGGCGTTCGCGGTGGCGCCGCTGTGTGGCTGCACGTTGGCGTGATCGGCGCCGAAGAGCTGCTTCGCGCGGTCGATCGCCAGCTGCTCCACCTTGTCCACCACCTCGCAGCCGCCGTAGTAGCGCTTGCCCGGCAGGCCCTCGGCGTACTTGTTGGTCAGCGAGGAGCCCATGGCCTCGAGCACGGCCGGCGAGACAAAGTTCTCGCTGGCAATCAGCTCGATGCCCTCGCTCTGCCGCTTGGTCTCCTCTGCGACAAGCGCGGCGATCTCCGGGTCGGTCCCCTGGAGCGCGGCGCCCGGCAACCGTCGGTCCCACGTGTTCCATCCCGGCTTCACTGTCCCTCCGCGGGGCCCTGCCCCGTCGCCGCGATCATTTCCACCCGGCGCGCGTGCCGGCCACCCACGAATGCCGTGTCCCGCCAGGTCCTGAGGATCTGCCACCCGTCCTCCTCGCGGACGAAGC
>JAYQOZ010000413.1:0-1933 GCA_038145035.1 Gemmatimonadaceae bacterium
CCGCTCGCGCCCATGCGGGACACGGCATCGGACAGCGCCTGCTCGGCGATGTCCTGCAGTCCCGCGTGCAGCGTGAGGACGACGCTGTGCCCCGGCAGGGCCGCCACGGTCGCTTCGTCCGGGGATGCCAGGCGCTGGCCGCGTCCATTCCGCACCAGGGCGCGGCGCCCGGCCGTCCCGCGGAGCAGGCTGTCCAGTGCGGCCTCGAGCCCACCCACCGCATTGCCCTCCGCATCGGTGGTGCCCAGGAGGCGTCGCAGGCCGTCCGTCGGTGGCGCCACGCGCTGCAGTCCCGGCGTCACGTGCACGCCGCGCATGGCCATCGCGTCGGCCACGTCGGAACTGAGGAACTGCCCCGGAATCTCCACCCACCTGCGGCCCGGATCCGTCACCCGGCGCACGACGGACTCCGGGACGCGCACACGACGGAGAACCCGGGCCAGCGCCGCGTGGTCGCGGACCTCGCCCGGGGCGACGGCGAGCCGCACGACGGGCCGGCTCTCCACCAGCACGTCTCCCGACGCGTCGAAGATTGCCCCGCGCGGAGCCGGCGTCTTGGCGCTGGCAACCTGCTGCCCGCGGGCGCGCGTGCGCCAACGCTCGGTCTCCCCCAGCTGCACCCAGCCCGAGCGCAGCAGGAGCGCGACGGCAAAGGCCACGAACCCGCCGTGGACCAGCCCTACGCGGCTGACGTGGATCACGGACGCGGCGTCGCCCGCGGCTCGGGGCGCGGAATGATGATGACCAGGCTTTCCGGCGGGATGCGCATGCCGAGTTGTTGTTCGACGATGGGGGCAAGCCGGGCCCGGCTCGAGGCATCGCGGATCGACGCCTCAAGGGCGGCCTCCTGTGCCTCGAGGGCGGTCCGGCGTTCTTCGAGGGCGCTGAGTTCCAGGGCCCGGGCGATGCCCAGGCTTCGCCTCCATATGACGCCTGTCGCCACCACAAAGAAACCAACGAGGGCAAGCAGGATCAGCGTGCGTCCGCGCATGCTCAGCCCTCCCCGACCGCGCGTGCCCAGACGCGCAGGTGCGCCGAGCGGGCGCGGGGGTTTGCGGCCTGCTCCGCTGCACCTGCCGTGATCGGCTTCCGTGTCACCAGCGTACCCGGCGCCACGCCGCCGCAGGTGCAGATGGGCTGCCGCGGCGGGCAGGTGCAGGCCGTACTCCACTCCCGGAAGAGGTGCTTCACGGTGCGGTCCTCGCCAGAGTGATACGCGATCACCGCCAGGCGCCCACCTGGCGTCAGGCGGTCCCGCAGGGCCGCCAGTCCGCGGGCGAGTCCGCCCAGTTCGTCGTTCACGGCGATGCGCACGGCCTGGAAGAGCCGCGCGAACTCGCCAGGCCCGCTCCGCGGTCCGAGTACGGCACGGATGGCACCGACGAGGTCATCCGACATCGCAAACGGCTGCCGCCCGCGCCGATGCAGGATCTCGCGCGCGAGGCGTCGCGCCTTGGGCTCATCGCCCGCCTCGCGAAACACCGCGGCCAGCTCGGCCTCGTCGCTGTCGTTCAGCCAGTCCGCCGCGGTCCCGGCGGCGCTGCGGTCCATGCGCATATCCAATGGGACGCCCGGCCGGAAGGAAAAGCCACGCGTGTCGTCATCGAGCTGGTGCGAGGAGACGCCGAGGTCCAGCAGGATGCCGTCCCAGTGACGACCCTTGAGTGCGACCACGTCATCAATGGCATCGTGGTTGCCCCGCACGGCCTCGAATGCCGCGTTCGCGATCCAGGGGGCAAGCCGCGCGCCTGCCTCGGCGAGCGCGCGCGGATCACGGTCAAGGCCAGTGACTCGCTTGCCCCGTTCGAGCAGCGCGAGCGCGTGCCCGCCACCCCCGAGGGTGCCATCGAGCACCGGCGCACAGGCCGCGAGCGCGTCGCAGACCTCGGCGACCAGGACCGGCGCGTGGTACGCGGAGTCGTAGCGACCGGGC
>JAYQOZ010000414.1:0-1916 GCA_038145035.1 Gemmatimonadaceae bacterium
ATACCGCAGCGGCACGTCCTCCCTGGCCGTGCTGCGTGACGTCACGTTTGACATCCCCACGGGTGCCTTCGTTGCCATCGTCGGTCCCTCTGGCAGCGGCAAGACCACACTGCTCGGGCTGTTGGCGGGACTGGACCTGCCGTCCCGTGGATCGGTCGAACTCGAGGGCGTCGACATCACGCGCATGGACGAGGACGCCCGGGCAAAACTGCGAGGCGAGAAAGTTGGGTTCATCTTCCAGTCGTTTCAACTGATCCCGACGCTGACGGCGCAGGAAAACGTGCAGGTCCCACTCGAGCTGCGCGGCCGCGCGGACGCCTCGGAGCGCGCCCGGGAGCTGCTGACGCGCGTCGGCCTCGGCGACCGGATGGACCACTTCCCGAGCCAGCTCTCCGGCGGCGAGCAGCAGCGCGTGGCCATCGCCCGCGCCTTCGCCAACGAGCCGCGGATCCTGTTTGCCGACGAGCCGACCGGTAATCTGGACGGAAGTACCGGCGAGCGCATCGTCGCGCTGCTGGACCAGTTGAACCGGGAGTCGGGGGCCACGGTGGTCATCGTGACCCACGACCTGCAGCTGGCGGAGCACGCCCAGCGGATCATCCGCCTGCGGGACGGCGAGGTGGTGGAGGATCGCGCGGGGGGCCGCGGCGCCGCGGTGGAGACGCCCGCGTGAGCGCAGGCATCGGCACGCTCTTCCGGCTGGCATGGCGCGAGAGCCGCACCGCGCGGCGGCGCCTGCTGCTCTATATGAGCAGCATCTCGCTGGGCGTGGCGGCGCTGGTGGCCATCGATTCCTTCGCGGCCAACGTGCAGGGCAGCATCAAGGAACAGTCGCGGGCGCTGCTGGGCGGCGACGTGAACCTGCGCGCCCGCCAGGGATTCACGCCGCTGGTGGACTCGATCCTCGATTCGTTGGCGGCGGCGGGCGTGCCCTCGGCCAAGGTGACGAGCTTCGCGTCGATGGCCACGGCCCAGCCCTCGGGCCTCACGCGCCTCGCGCAGATCCGCGCGGTGGGGGCCGGCTTTCCGTTCTACGGCGAGGTGCTGACACGCCCCGAGGGCGTGTGGGGCCGCCTGCAGGACGGCCGCAATGCCATCCTCGATCCCTCGCTGCTCGTCGGGCTCGATGCCCAGGTGGGCGACTCGATCAGTATCGGCTACGCGCGCTTCCGGATCATCGCCGAGGCGACGAACGTACCCGGCGACCCCGGCATCGCCGCCACCATCGGCCCGCGCGTGTTCGTCGCGGCCCGCTTCGTCGGTGAGACAGGCCTCCTCACCCTGGGCAGTCGCGCCGACTACGAGGCCGTGCTCAAGCTCGGCGAGGATGCACGGCCGCCCATCTGGGTGGCCCCGCTGCGCCCACGCTTCCAGGCGGCGAACGTGCGCGTGCGCACGGTGCAGGAGAACGAACTCGACCTCACGGACGCCATCGCGCAGCTGGCGCGCTTCCTGGGCGTGGTGGGCCTGATTGCCCTGCTGCTCGGCGGCATCGGCGTGGCCAGCGGCGTGAACGCCTTCGTGCAGAAGAAGATCGACACCGTCGCGGTGCTGCGCTGCCTCGGGGCCTCCAGCGCGCAGGTGATGACCATCTATCTGGTCCAGGCGGCGGCGATGGGCTTCGTGGGCGCCGCCGTCGGCGTGGTCCTCGGCGTGGCCATCCAGTTCGGGCTGCCGCAGGTGCTGGGCGACTTCCTGCCCGTGGACGTGCGCGTGACGCTCGTGCCCTCGGCCATCGCCCTGGGCCTCGGCATCGGCGTGTGGGTGGCGGTGGTGTTTGCGCTGCGCCCGCTGCTGGTGCTGCGCCGCGTCTCGCCGCTGCAGGCCATCCGCCGCGACGACGCGGCGCTGGGCCCCCCGCGGCGGCGGGGTGGGCGCCCCCCGCGGGCCGACCCCCCGCGGGGGGGCCCCGGGCG
>JAYQOZ010000415.1:0-1913 GCA_038145035.1 Gemmatimonadaceae bacterium
CCTGCCCGACTTCCCGAGCGCCCGCGACGGCCGCGCGGCGCCGGGCACCGGACGGCAGAGCGCCCTGGTGGCGCCGGGCATCTACACGGTGACGCTCTCGGTGGGTGGCACGGAGCATCGTCGCACGGTGGAGGTCCGCAAGGATCCGAACACCGGCGGCAGCGAGGCGGACATCGCCGAGCAGCTGCGGCTGTTCGATGCGATCCGCACGGACATGGACGCGGGATCAGTGGCAGTCGAGCGCATCGAGACGGTGCGGGTCCAGCTTGAGGCCCTGCAGGAACGTGTGCAGGATGCGGCGGTGCGCCGGGCCGCGCGCGAACTGCAGGACAAGCTGATTGCCGTGGAATCGGAGCTGGTCGAGCTGCGCATGACCGGCCAGGGCCAGGACGGCGTGCGCTGGGGCTCTCGACTGCTCAGCAAGCTGAACTATCTCGCCGGCGGGCTCTCGGGCAACGATTTCAAGCCGACGGACCAGCAGGTGGAGGTGCAGGCCCTGCTTCGGACGCAGCTGCGAACACAGCTCGACGCGTTGGAATCCGTGCTGGGTGGCGACCTTGGCGCGCTGAACGCACTGCTGCGAGAGAAGGGCATTCCGAACGTGGGCGGTGCTCCGGCAGTGGTGCCCTGACGGTCAGCGTCCGGTGGCGGCCGGCCCCCCGCCCCCCCCCCCCGGCGGGCGCAAAGCCCGCCCCTCCCCCGCCGGCACCACGCGCCGGCACTTGGCAGGCAGCAGCTCGCCATTCAGGCGATTCTCGCCAACGGCGCCGTCTGCGCCGCCGGAGGCACCCTTCGGCGCGCGGGCGCGTCGCTCGGTGAGGAGGGTGACGGTACAGGGGGCCAGCACGCGATAGCGGCGCAGCACGCCGTCACCACCGCGATAGCGGCCCGCCCCCCCTGAGCCGCGCCGCAGGGCGTAGCGCTCGATGATGATGGGGTAGGCGTGCTCCAGCGACTCAATGGGCGTGTTGCGCGTGTTGCTCATCCCCACGTGCACCCCGCTGGGTCCTGGTCCGCGCGCACTCGCGCCCTGGCCGCCGCCGAGGGTCTCGTAGAACGTCCACCCGGCGCCACCGAAGGTCACGTTGTTCATCGTGCCCTGCCCCTGCGCCGGGACATCGACGCCCGCCGCCGCCAGCGCGGCAAAGAGCAGGTCCGTGATGCGCTGGCTCATCTCAACGTTGCCGGCCGCCACGGCGCGCGGGGCCTTCGCGGCCACGCAGCAGTCGTCCGGCGTCACGATGTGGATCGGACGCGCGATGCCGTCGTTGGTGGGGACGTCGTCGTCGAGCAGCGAACGCAGGACGAACAGCGCGGCCGCCCGCGTGACCTGAATCGGGCAGTTCACGTTGCCGGGCACCATCGGCGACGTGCCAGCGAAGTCGAGGTGCAACGCGCCGCGCGTGATGCGCAACGAGACCCGCAGCGGGATCTCCGCGTCACGGACGCCATCGCCCTCCAGCACGTCCTCGGCAAAAGCCTCCGACCCTTCCAGCATCTCCAGGCGCGACACCGCACGGCGCTCAGCGTACTCGAGCAGGGCGTTCCCCGCTTCCGCGACGGTACCGCGGCCGTGCCGTGCGAGCAGGGCGCGCCAACCGCTGGCACCGGCGGCGCAGGCCGCGCGCTGCGCCGCGAGGTCGCCGCGACGCTCGGCTGGCGTGCGCACGTTTGCGAGCACCAGCTCCAGCAGCGCGTCGTCGAGGTCCCCCGCACGGAAGAGCCGCACCGGAGGCAGGACGAGTCCCTCCTGCACCAGCTCCGTCGCGCCCTGCGGCATCGATCCGGGGCTCATGCCCCCGACGTCGGCGTGATGGGCGCGGACCACGGCGAAGCCGGCCACGCGGTCGCCGTCGGCGATGGCCTCGATCATCGTGAGGTCCGGCAGGTGCGAGCCGCCATGCCAAGGGCTG
>JAYQOZ010000416.1:0-805 GCA_038145035.1 Gemmatimonadaceae bacterium
CGGCGTCAAACGCCGCCGGCGGCACCGTCACCAACACGCGCGTCTTCCCCGCCTCCCGCCAGGACCTCTGGCAGGCGTGGGCCGACCCCGCCCGCCAGACGCGCTGGTGGGGTCCCGAGGGTTTCCGCAACACCGTGCATGAGTTCGACCTCCGCCCCGGCGGGGCGTGGAAGCTCACGATGCACGGGCCGGACGACGCCGCGTTCCACAACGAAAAGGTCTTCACCGAGGTGCGCCCGGACGAGCGGGTCGTGTTCCGCCACCTCTCGCCGATGCATGTGTTCACCATGACGATGGACTTCGTCCCGCACCCGGCGGGCACGGAACTCACATGGACCATGGAGTTCGAGACCCCCACCAGCGCCGAGCTCCTGAAGTTCATCACCCTCGCCAACGAGCAGAACTTCGACCGCCTTGCCGCCCACCTGCGCGGCGAGATCTGAAACCCATCGCCCAAGCCAAGCTTCGCTTGTTTTTCACGTAATACGTGAAAAATAGGCTCCGCCTACCGACACTCATCCGCTTCCACCATGGCCCTGCCCCACTCCGCCCCGATCCACGAACTCTCGATCACCCGGGTCATCCCCGTCCCGCGCGAGAAACTCTACCGCTGCTGGACCGAGCCCGCCCTGCTGCCACACTGGTTCTGCCCCAAGCCCTGGGGCGTGTCCCGCGCCGAGCTGGACGTCCGCAGCGGCGGCAACAGCTGCATCGTGATGCGCAGCCCCGACGGCCAGGAGTTTCCCAACCCCGGCGTCTACCTCGAGGTCGTGCCCAACGAGAAGATCGTCTTCACCGACGCCTA
>JAYQOZ010000416.1:815-1891 GCA_038145035.1 Gemmatimonadaceae bacterium
TTGAGGACCTCGGCGACGGCCGCACCCAGTATACCGCCCGGGCCCGGCACTGTAGCGCCGAGGACATGAAGAGGCACGAGCAGATGGGCTTCGCCGACGGCTGGGGCAAGGCGACGGACCAACTCGCCGAGTTCGCCGCCACGCTCTGAACGGCCCCAGGGGCCATCCGCTCAATCGTACTGGCGCCGCGCCTCCAAGGCGCTCTTCAGCGTGACCGAATCCGCGTAGAGCACGCCGCCGCCGCTGGGGAGGCCGAAGCCGATGCGCGAGACCTTCACGGGGTGGGCCGCGGGCAGATGCTGTGTCAGATAATGGCAGGTCGCCTCGCCCTCGACGTCGTTCGAGAGGGCGAGGATCAGTTCGCGGACGGCACCCGACTCCACCCGGGCAAGCAGCGCCGCGAGATTCAGGTCGCCCGGGCCGACGCCGTTGATCGGCGAGAGCTTGCCGTGCAGCACGTGATAGACGCCGCGGTACGCCCCGGAGCGCTCGATCGCCACGAGGTCGGGCACCTGCTCAACCACGCAGACCAGGCCGGCGTCACGCCGCTCGTCGGCGCAGACCGCGCACGGCTGGTCGCCCTCCGCGAGGTTGCCGCAGCGCGGGCAGCGCCGGACCGACCTGGCGGCCTCCTGCAGGGCCGCGACGAGCGCGGGCAGCCGGGCGGGCTTCTCCACGAGCAGGTTCAGCGCGATCCGCTCCGCCGACCGGTAGCCGATCCCCGGCAGCTGCTTCAGCGCCTGCTGGAGCTTTTCGAAGGAGGGAGTCATCGCGATGGCGGATGGGGGGAACGCGGATGGCGGATTGGTGAGACGACCCACGGGCCGGCAGGGGGGAAGCCGTCAACAGTCTCGGTACTCCGCGAGCCAATCCGCAACCCGCAATCCCCAATCCGCAATCACATGAACCCCGGCATCTGGAACGCCGACGTCACCTTCTGCATCTCGGCGTCGTTGTACTCCTTGGCCTGCTTGGCGGCGTCCTGGATGGCGGCCAGGAGGGTGTCGCCCACCAGCTTCGCGTCCTCCTTGAGGAACTCCGGGTCGAGCTGGAGCGCGAGGAACTTGCCGCTGCCG
>JAYQOZ010000417.1:0-1890 GCA_038145035.1 Gemmatimonadaceae bacterium
ATGCGGAAGAGGCCGATCGCGCCCGTGTTCCGGACGTGCGTTCCGCCGCAAAGCTCGGTGCTGAGGCCCGGGATGTCCACCACGCGCACCCGGTCGCCGTACTTCTCGCCGAAGAGCGCCATCGCACCCTGCGCGATCGCCTCCTGATAGCCCTTCTCGGCGATGACGAGGTCCACGTTGGCCCAGATGCCGCCGTTGACCATCTGCTCGATGCGTCCGAGTTGCTCCGCACCGATGGGCCCGTGGTGCGTGAAGTCGAAGCGCAGGCGGTCGGGCGCCACCAGCGAGCCGGCCTGGTGCACGTGTTCGCCGAGTACGTGGCGCAGCGCGGCGTGCAGGAGATGCGTGGCCGTGTGGTTGCGCTCCGTGTCGCGGCGGCGGTCCGCCGGGACCGTCGCCGTCGCGAGGCCGAAGCGCACGTTGCCTTCGGGCACACCGATCGCCGCGACCTTGCCGTCGATCTTGCGGACCTCAGTCACCGCCACGGCCCAGTGCTCGCCGCGAATCTCGCCCTGGTCCGAGACCTGGCCACCGGACTCGGCGTAGAATGGGCTCTCGCGCAGCATCACGGCCACCTGCCCGTCCTCGAGCGTCTTGATGCCCGTGACGGCCGTCGACACCTGCGTGCGGTCATAACCCACGAAGCCCGACTCTGGCACGGGATGCTCGGTGGTCCACGACGAGAGGTCGGCCAACTCATCGGCCACCACGCCGAGCTTGCGGCTCTTACGGTCGGCCTGGCTCTGCCTGCGCTGGGCCTCGAGCGCGGCCTCGAACCCGGCAATGTCCACGAGGTAGCCACGCTCGCGCGCCATCAGTTCGGTGAGGTCCACCGGGAAGCCGAAGGTGTCGTAGAGCTTGAAGACATCTTCGCCAGCGATCGTGCCGCGCACGGCGCTGCTGCCCTGTGTCGAGCTGATGGGGGCCAGCTGCTCGAAACGATCCAGCCCGCCCTCGATCGTCGCGAGGAAGCGCTCCTCCTCGGCGCGCGTGGTGTCCACGATGTGCTTCTCGCGGGCCCGCAGCTCCGGGAACTGCTCGGCCATCATCTCGATGACCTTCCGGACCACCAGCACCAGCGTGGGCTCGCGGCGCCCCAGCAGCCAGGCGTGGCGCACAGCGCGGCGCAGGATCCGGCGCAGGACGTAGCCGCGGCCTTCGTTGCTGGGGAACACGCCATCGGCCAGCAGGAAGGCCACCGCGCGCGCGTGGTCTGCCAGCACGCGATAGCTCGCGGAGTCGGCGTTGTGGAATGCGTAGGGCTTGCCGGTGACCTCGGAGACGCGCGCGAGCAGCGGCTGGAAAAGATCGGTGTGGTAGTTGTTGCTCACGCCCTGCAGCACGGCGGCGATGCGCTCGAGGCCCGCGCCCGTGTCCACGCTGGGCTTGGGAAGCGGATCGAGGCGACCGTCAGGCTGCCGATCGAACTGCATGAACACAAGGTTCCAGATCTCGAGGAAGCGCCCCGCCTCGGCGCCTTCCACGAAGGCGTCGAGGGAGAACTCCTGGCGATTACGATCCGTCCACTCACCCGTGGCGCCAGCGGGGAACTCGTAGTCCCGCGCGAGGTGCGCGAGGTCCACGTAGATCTCCGTGCAGGGACCACAGGGGCCGGTATCGGCCATCTGCCAGAAGTTGTCGCGCTCACCCAGGCCGTAGACGCGGCTCGGGACGATGCCCGTCTCCCGGATCCAGAGCTGGCGCGCCTCGTCGTCGTCCTTGTACACGGTGACGCGGAGGTGCTGCTTCGGGATCTTCAGCTCCTCGGTGACGAACTCCCAGGCAAAGCGGATGGCATCGCGCTTGAAATAGTCGCCGAAGGAGAAGTTCCCCAGCATCTCGAAGAAGGTGTGGTGCCGGGCGGTGTGGCCGACCTGCTCCAGGTCGTTG
>JAYQOZ010000418.1:0-1882 GCA_038145035.1 Gemmatimonadaceae bacterium
TCATCCAGCGCGGCCGCTGGAACGAGGGCCGGGCCGAGGACCTGGGCGGCGGATACAGCATCGGCGGGCTCGCGGCGCCGTACAACTCGTGGCTTGCGGCGCTGGATGCCGCGGCGTCAGGGCTCGGCACCAGCGGCCTCAACGCCTCACTGGGTGCCGTGGACCTGGACCTGCGGCAGCGGCTCGCGGTGTCGCACCTCGGCCTGGAGATCGGCCTCGCCGATTGGCTCACGCTCAGCGTAGACGCGCCCATCGTGCGCGCCCGGGCCGAACCACAGCTCCGGCTGCGCGGCCACAGCGGGCTCGTCACGGCGGGCATCAACCCGATTGCCGTGGGCTCCGCCGTCTCCGCGGCGAACCGCACGGTGGTGGACGGCTACCTCGCGGCGAGCACGGCCCTGGTCGCGCGGCGCGATGCCTGCGTGAACAACGCCGCGGCGTTTCCCGAGTGTCCGGACATCCTCGCGGAGCTCAATGACGTGAATGCGCTCTCGTCGCTGGCCGCGACCTTCGGCAGCCGGCTGGCGACGACCTATGGTGCGAACGGCCTGAGCACCGGACTTCCGTTCGTGCCGCTGTCAGGCTCCGCGGCGGAACAGTTGCTGCTCGCCCGCGCCGACTCCATGCGGCTGGCATTCGAGCGCTACGGCGTGGCCAGTCTCAGCGGCGCCACGCTGCTGCCGCTGGGCGCCCAGGCAGCGCTCAGCGCCGAGCAGCTGGCCGCCCTCGTGGCCGACCCGCGTACAGGCTATGGCGCGCGGCCAATGACGCGAACGGCACGGCAGGACCTCGGGGACGTGGACTTCGGCCTGCGCATTCGCCTGTTTGACAGCTTTTCGGGGGACTCCCTGCGCCGTGCCGCCAATCGCCGGGGCATCCGGCAGACGGTCGGGCTCAGCTACCGCCTCGGCGGCGAGTTCACGGGCCTGAGCGACAACTTCATCGACCTCGGCACCGGCAGCGGCACGAACGCGATCGGCATCCGCTCGTTCACCGACCTCGTGTGGAACGAGCGCTTCTGGGGCACCGTGACGCTGGGCTGGGCGCGGGCGCAGGCCTTCGACCAGCAGCTCCGTGTGCCGGACTTCCCGGGCGTGCAGTGGCTCGAGGCCTGGCGTGAGACCACCGTGCACGTGACGCCGGGCCAGGTCCTGGACCTCCGGATCACGCCGCGCTGGGTGCTCAACGACTACCTGCAGCTCGGCGTGGACTGGCGCTGGCGACAGCACGGGGCCGACCGCTACGCGATCGCGAGCCCTGCGGTCACCGACAGCACGGGCACGGCACGCCTGCTCAGCCCCGCGGCCCTCGACGCGCAAAGCGGCTTCGACGAGCAACGCTTTGCCTGGCACCTGGGCTATTCGACGCTGCAGGCCTTCCATCGCGGGGTGGCGCGCCTGCCCTTCGAAGTGGGCTACACGCACGAACAGAGCGTGGCGAGCAGTCGTGGCATCCTCCCGCGCCGTTGGGAGGACCGCGTGCAACTGCGCTTCTACACCCGTCTCTTCGGACGCTGAGCGCGCTTGACGTCGGGCGCAGGGGCCGACCGGGCCGCGCGCGCCGCGACGTCGAGCAACTCCCGCGCGTGCTCTCGGCTGGTCGCGCTCTCGGCGTCGCCCCCGAGCATCCGCGCAATCTCATCCACCCGCGCCTCGGCGTCGACCACGCCCACGTCCGACGTCGTGACGCCGCCCTTCGCGGCCTTCTGCACGACGATGTGATGGTGCGCGCGGGCCGCGATCTGCGGCAGGTGCGTGATGGCGAAGACCTGGTGATGCGCCGCGACGTCGCGCATCGCGTCGCCGACCATCAGGCCCGTGCGCCCGCCGATGCCAGCGTCGACCTCGTCGAAGATCAGCGTGGGCACGCCGTCCAGGCGGGC
>JAYQOZ010000419.1:0-1870 GCA_038145035.1 Gemmatimonadaceae bacterium
CCCGGCCGCGGCGAGCGAGGTTGTCGGGCATCTACGAGCTCGGCAGCTTAGATTTCGACTCGAACTACGTCTTCGTGTCGCTTGACTTTGCGCGGCGCATGAAGGGGGCGGCGGGCGTCGACCTGATCCAGCTGCGCGTGCGGGACATGTACGGGGCGCCGGAGGTGGCCCGCCGTGTTGAGCAGGACCTGGGTCCGGACTACGTCGCCCAGGACTGGACCGAGATGAACCGCTCGCTGTTTTCCGCGCTCGGGCTGGAGAAGCTGGCGATTTCAGTCACCATCGGCCTGATCGTCATGGTGGCGGCGCTGAACATCGTCGCCTCGCTGGTCCTGCTGGTGATGGAGAAGAGCCGGGACATCGCGATTCTCAAGACGATGGGCACGCCGGCGCACGTCGTGATGCGGATCTTCATGCTCCAGGGCCTGGTCATCGGCCTGGTCGGGACGGCGGCGGGCGCGGCCGGGGGTGTGGCCCTGGCGACCCTCGCCGACCGGTACCGGCTGGTCCGGATCCCGGCGGACGTCTACCAGGTGTCCTACGTCCCGTTCGTCGTCCAGCCCCTGGACTTCGCGGTGGTGGTCGTCGCCGCGATCCTCATCTGCTTTCTGGCCACCCTCTATCCTTCCCGGCAGGCCGCCCGGCTGGACCCCGTCCAGGCGCTGCGATACGAGTAGTGGCGACCTTTGTGGCGGTGGACGGGCTCTCCAAGAGCTACGCGGTGGCGGGCGGACGGCTGCCCGTGCTCCGGGACGTCGCGCTCCAGGTGCAGCAGGGGGAGATGGTGGCCATCGTCGGCGCCTCCGGCGTGGGCAAGAGCACGCTCCTGCACCTGCTGGGAGGGCTGGATCGGCCGGACGCGGGCCACGTGAGGATTGGCGAGACCGACCTCACCGCGCTCGCGGACCCGGTGCTGGTGGCGTACCGCAACGCGCACGTCGGCTTCGTGTTCCAGTTCCATCACCTCCTGCCGGAGTTCACGGCCCTGGAGAACGCCGGCATGCCCCTCCGGATCGCCCGTCGCCCACGACGGGAGGCCGACGAGGCGGCCGGGCGCCTGCTGGAGCGCGTGGGCCTGGCCGGACGGCTGCAGCATCTGCCGGCGATCCTCTCGGGGGGCGAGCAGCAGCGGGTGGCCGTGGCGCGCGCGCTGGTGATGCGGCCGGCGCTGCTCCTCGCGGATGAGCCGACCGGTGACCTCGACGAGGGCACCGCCGGGCGCCTCCACGGCCTGCTGCGCGAGATGCACGCCGAGCATGGGCTGACTTCGCTCATTGCGACCCACAACCCGCGGCTGGCCGAGGCCTGCGACCGGGTCCTCACCCTCGCCGACGGCCGGCTCAGCTGACGGAGCCCGCCTCTATGGGCATGTGCCCGACGCCCCGGTCCTGACCGAGGCGCTATACTTTCTGCAGCAGTGACGCGCACTGCGCTACTGCTCCCAAGGCGGCCCGGATGTTCGAACGGTACACGGAACGTGCGCGAAGGGTGCTGTTTTTCGCCAGGTACGAAGCCAGCCAGCTGGGCAGTATTTCCATTGAGACGGAACATCTGCTCCTGGGCCTGATCCGCGAGGGAAAGGGTCTCACCAGCCGGCTCTTCGCACGGGCGCATCTCTCCCTTGAAACGATCCGCAAGGAGATCGAGGGGCGGAGTGTGTTCCGGGAGAAGGTCTCCACCTCCGTCGAGATTCCGTTCTCGGCCGAAACGAAGCGCGTCCTCCAGTTTGCCGCCGAGGAAGCCGATCGGCTGCTGCACAACTACATCGGCACCGAGCACCTGCTGCTGGGCATCCTGCGCGAGGAGCGCTCGGTCGCGGCCACCATCCTCATGGAGAAGGGGATGCGCCTGCACGCCGTCCGGGAGGACA
>JAYQOZ010000420.1:0-1857 GCA_038145035.1 Gemmatimonadaceae bacterium
CCTGTGCGTCGAAGGCCAGGCCCGTCGGGACCCCGAGGTCGGTCGCGACGAGCTTCTGGTGCCCCGCCTGGTCGACACGGAACACCACACCCTCGAACCGGCTCGACACATAGAGCCCGCCATCGGGACCCCACGCCAGCGAGGTGGCGTTGCGGATGCCCGCGGCAAACGCTTCCCGGACGCCGGCCGGTGAGATGCGGAACAGGGAGATCGACGGCACCTCGCCCCGGGAGCCGCTGCTGGTGGCGATGAGGCTGCCGTCGGACGCGAAGACCGGACTGTCCACCTGGTGGAGGCCCGTGGCCCAGGCCTCCCCCACCGACAGCGTGCCCCGCGGCTCATCGTCCACCGTCACGGGCAGGTTCGCGCCGGTGGCTTCCGCGGGCACGACAAAGGTGAGATGGGCGGGGCCGCTGGCCGCCACCAGCGCCGGATGCCCGCCGACGCGCACCGCGGGCGCGACGCCCGTGGCGGCGATCCCGCCGTCGCAACGCACCCGTCCCCCGGGCAAGGCGATCCGGGGCGTGAGCGTGCAGGGACCTGGCGAGGGCATCGACACCGGCGCGGTCAGGCGGTATCGAGCTCGGCGTTCCAGTAGAGGTAGTCGCGCCAGCTCTCGGGCGCGCTGTGCAGGCCGATGGTGATGCGGATGGCCGGGGCCGAATCCGGGCGGCGCGGCGGGCGGATCAGATGCATTCCCGCCTCGGCCGGCGTGCGGCCGCCCTTGCGGCGGTTGCACCGGACGCAGCACGTCACGATGTTCTCCCAATCCTTCCGCCCGCCGTGCGCCACGGGCACCACGTGATCGAACGTCAGCTCCGGCGTCGGAAAGACTTCGCTGCAGTACTGGCAGGTGTGCTGATCGCGCGCGTAGATGTTCGCGCGGGAGAAGGGAACGTAGTCGAACCGGCGTTTGAGCTTGACGAAGCGGAGCAGGCGGATCACCGACGGCAGCCTGAAGGAGACCGAGACCGACCGTATCTCCCGGTCGTGGACCGCGATCACCTCCACCTTCCCCTGGCACCAGAGCGTGATCGCCTTCTGCCAGTGGACGACCTTCAGTGGCTCGTACGACGCGTTGAGCAGCAGCGTCTGTTCCATCGCCCTGCTGTATGATGCCAACCGTTTCCGCGGTGAGTCAAGGACGCGCGACCCGCAAAAGATAGGCACGAATGAAGTTAGGCCGCCCGCTCGGATCCCTCTCGTGCAGCCTCGCGCTGGCCGTCGCCGTGACCGGCTGCGCGTCGAGCGGGGCGGTGCCGCGGCCCTTTCCCGGTGCGCCCCGGCCGCCTTCCGCCACGCCGGCCCCACCCGATGCCCCGGCCGCGTCGAGCGCCACCGCGCCCGCACCCGCCGCCATCGTCCGGGACGCGCTGGGCCTGCTCGGCACGCCCTACCGTGACGGTGGCGACACGCCCGCCGGCTTCGACTGCAGCGGCTTCACCCGCTACGTCTTCGGCCTCTCGTCGATTCCGCTGCCGCGCGCCGTGCACGACCAGTTCCGCGTCGGCACCTCGCTCGCGCTCACGCACAGCCAGCCCGGCGACCTGATCTTTTTCACGACCGTGGCGCCCGGTGCGTCGCACGTGGGCGTCGTGCTCGACGAGGACCGGTTCATCCACGCGCCCAGCACGTCCGGCGTCGTGCGGATCGAATCGTTCACGCAGCCCTACTGGCGCCGGCGCGTCGTGGGCGTGCGCCGGATTCCCTAGTTCGCGGGCGCAGGCGCCGGCTCACCCGCCGTGTCGGGCGGGGCGTCGAACGCCGGCGGGGACGGCGGATCGGGGAACACATTGGGGACCGGCGGTGCGTCAGGCGCCGCGGCCCCCGCCCCCGCCCCCCCCGCCCCCGCAACAA
>JAYQOZ010000421.1:0-1844 GCA_038145035.1 Gemmatimonadaceae bacterium
CCAAAGCTACCCCCCTCCCCGCCCCCGATCGCGCGGCCCCTCTCAGCCCCGGGGGGGGGGGGTGGCCACGCCCGCGCCGGGGCCGCGGTGCCGGGGCGGCAACGCGGCCTGGGCGCCGCTAGTCCGCTGCCGGCGTGATGCGGATCCGCGACGGCTGCTTGTACGGCGACAGTCGGGCCTCGCACCAGGACTTCACGCTGGCCTCGGTCACGTCCGCCGCGTCGGCGTCGGCGTCGATATCGATGTCGAGCCCGATGTCGTGCTCGCGCGACGGCTCGGGGATGGCGTAGACGCGTGCGCCACGCACGCCGGGCATCGCAACCACCGCGCGCTCGAGCTCGGCCGGGTAGATGTTGAACCCGTTGCGCGTGAACATCTGCTTGAGCAGGCCGAGGAACTCCACGCGCCCGTCAGGGCGCAACCGGCCCAGGTCGCCCGTGTGCAGCCAGCCGTCGTGCGTCCGTAGGCCTGCGCTCGTCGCCCGGCGCTCCGCCGGTACGGGCCGCAAGGAACCCGGCGGACCCACCTCGCCGACGTAGCCCCGGAATACCGTGTCCCCGGCGACGCAGATCTCGCCGGTCGCGCCCGCTGCGCACTCCGTGTATGTCTCGGGGTCGCGGATCGTCACGCGCAGGCCGGGGAAGGGCAGGCCCAGGGTGCCCGGCACGTTCTCGTGCTGCACGGCATTGAACAGCGCCACCGGTGAGGCCTCGGTGAGCCCATAGCCCTGCCGCAACGCGACGCCCGTGGCCGCCTCCCAGCGCTCCTGCAATGCCACCGGCAGCACTGCGCCGCCGCAGATGCACAGCCGGAGCGCCGGAGCGGTGAACCCGACGCCGCGCCGCTCGATCGCCGCCAGCATTCCCGCGAAGACCGCCGGCACGCCCACGATCTCCGTGATGCCCTGTCGTTCGATGGCATCCACCGCCGCGATCGGATTGAAGCGCGGCATCGTCGTCACGCGCGCGCCGGCCAGCATCGGGGCCGTCAGCGAGACCGTGAGCCCGAACAGGTGCGCGAAGGGCAGCACCGCGAGCAGGTGGTCCTCCGGGATCAGGGCCGCCGCCTGCACCGCCTGCCGTGCATTCGTGAGGAGGTTGCGATGCGTCAGCACCGCGCCCAGCGGGCTGCCCTGCATCGCACTCGTGTAGACGATGGCGCATTCCTCGTCCCGGCCCGTGGCCTCGGCGTCCCCCTCGAGGTCCATGCCGAAGTGGGATCCGAGGTCCACGCGCCGGGGACCGGGGTCGCCGGCCCGGGCGAGGAACGTCGCCGCGGCGGGCGCCTCGTCGAGCAGCACGCGCGGCATCTCCGGGGGCAGACGCCCCTGCATCGACCCCACGGTGAAGACCGCCCCTACCTGCGCGTCCGCGAGCTGGTGGGCAATCTCCGCCGGGGCCGCCTGCGGATTCACCAGCACGGCGCCCCGTCCGTCGCTGGCGGCCAGCGCCGTCAGGAAGGCCGGCGAGCTCGGCAGCAGCACGGCCGACCGCTTCCCAGCGAGGGCCCGCACCAGGGGCGCCGAACGCTGGAGCAGCGTGAAGCCCGCCGCCACGAGGGCCGCGGCTGGGATGCCATCGATGGAGCCACCGCCGGCGGCGGCGCGGAGGGGCAGGAGGTCCACTCTCTCTGGGACGGAGGACGCGGGATGGAGGACGGAGGACGCAGGACGGCGGCTGAACGGTGAACGGTGAACGCTTGTGCCGTGGCTCACAAGTCTCTCGGCGCGCGCGGATGCACCGTTCCCCGCTCCCCGTCCAACGCGCATCTTTAAGGGATGTCTGATCCACGATTGATGATTTCCGTGTCCGGCATCCGTGGCCGGGGCGGCTTTGGGCTGAAGA
>JAYQOZ010000422.1:0-1832 GCA_038145035.1 Gemmatimonadaceae bacterium
ACGCTGAGGCGGTAGTAGAGGTCCTCGCGAAAACGCCCGTCCCGGACGGCCTCCTGCAGGTCGGCGTTGGTGGCGGCGATGAGCCGGAAGTCGGTGCGGATGGGCCGGGTGCCGCCGACGCGCTCGATCTCGTTCTCCTGGAGCGCGCGCAGGAGCTTGGCCTGCAGGTCCACGCGGAGGTCCCCGATCTCGTCGAGGAACAGCGTGCCGCCCGCGGCCAGCTCAAACTTGCCGATCTGCTGCCGCACGGCGCCGGTGAAGGCGCCGCGCTCGTGGCCGAACAGCATACTCTCCACCAGTTCCTTCGGGATGGCCGCCACGTTCACCGCCACGAAGGGCCCTTCCGGGTTCGAGCGCTCGTGGATGTGCCGGGCGAGCAGTTCCTTGCCCGTCCCGCTCTCGCCCAGGATCAGGATGTTGGCCGGCAGGGGCGCCACCTTTTCCACGACAGTCATGACGGCCCGCATCGCCGTGCTGGCGCCCGGCACGAACTCGCGGCCGCCGGCGTCCTCCACCTCGGCGGTGAGGCGCAGCACCTGCCGGTTCATCGCCTGCCGCTCGAGCGCCTTGGCCACCAGCGCGCGCAGCGCGTCGTACTCGAACTCCTTGGTGACGTAGTAGTAGGCGCCCCGCTGCATCGCCGTCACGGCGCAGTCCACCTCGCGGATGGCCGAGATCATGATGACCTCGCAGAGCGGGTAGTTCTCCCGCAAGATGGCCAGCACCTGGAGGCCGTCGATGCCGGGGAGGCGCACGTCCAGGAGCACGAGGTCCACGTGCTCCTTCAGCATCAGGGCGAGCCCGCCCTCCCCGCTGCTGGCGGTGAGGACGCGGTACTCGGTCCGGAGGATGATGCCGAGGATCTCCCGGATGCCCTCGTCGTCATCGATGACCAGAACCGTGCGGCGCGGCGGACTCATGGGCGGTGGTGCACCAAATCGTGATTGTATCCGCGCCTTGACACCCTCGAATGCCCTCTAATAAGGTACCAGCCGGGCCAGTAAGCCTCGCGGAATGATGCGCTTAGCGGCGATTCCCCGTCTGCGCCCGCGTCCCCGTGTGAGATGAGGAGTATCCGTGTCGAACGCCTATGACCTGGTCGTAATCGGGGCCGGAACGGGCGGCTATGTGGCCGCCATCCGTGCGTCGCAGCTCGGCATGAAGGTCGCCGTCGTGGAGAAGCAGAAGGCGCTCGGCGGCACGTGCCTGATCTGGGGCTGCATCCCCACCAAGGCGCTGCTCGAACACGCCCATGCGCTGAAGGTGATCCAGGAGGCGGATACCTGGGGCGTCACGCTCCCCGCGGGCACGCCGGCCATCGACATGGGCAAGGTGCAGGCCCGCAAGGACAAGGTGGTCACCGGCCTCACCAAGGGCATCGAGTTCCTGTTCAAGAAGAACAAGATCGACTGGATCAAGGGCACGGCGCGCCTCACGGGCAACGGCGGCGTCGACGTGTTCGAGGGTGACAAGCAGACGCTGACGGCCAAGCAGATTGTCGTGGCCACCGGCTCGTCCCCCCGCAGCGTCCCCGGCATCACCATCGACCACAAGCGCATCATCACGAGCGACGAAGCCATCCACCTGAAGGAAGTGCCGAAGTCCATGGCCATCATGGGCAGCGGCGCGGTGGGTGTGGAGTTTGCCTCGATCTTCCGCCGGTTCGGCACCGAGGTCACCATCCTCGAGCTGCTGCCGCGCCTCGTGCCGGTGGAGGATGAAGCCGTCTCCGCCGAGTTGCAGAAGTCGTTCAAGAAGCAGGGCATCACGTCGCTGGTGGGGACCAAGGTCACCAAGGCCACGGCGGGCGCCAAGGGCGTGGACATCGAGGC
>JAYQOZ010000423.1:0-348 GCA_038145035.1 Gemmatimonadaceae bacterium
CCGACGGCCTGCTCAAGATGCCGACCATGCTCGACGGCAATGCCGACCGTGGCAAGCAGCTCTACACCGAGAAGCTCTGCTCCACCTGCCACGGCGCCAACGGCGAGGGACTGGGTGTCCTGCCGCCGCTCTGGGGTGCGCGGTCATACTCGATCGGTGCCTCGATGTCGCGCCTGGAGCGGGCCGCCAGCTTCATCTATCACAACATGCCGCAGTCGAACCCCGGCTCGCTCACCGAGCAGGAGGCCTTCGACCTCTCGGCGTACATCAATAGCCACGCGCGGCCGGACTCGCCTGCCAAGGAAGAGGACTTCCCAGCCGGCGGCAATGCCCCGGACGTGCCCTATG
>JAYQOZ010000423.1:358-1831 GCA_038145035.1 Gemmatimonadaceae bacterium
CCCGCGGGGTGGCCAGCGCGGGCGCCGCCCGGGGGCGGGGGGTGGCCGCGGTGGCAAAGGCCGGGGCACAGGCGGGGGGGGCGGCCAACAGCGCCTCCCAGACCGTGAGCGTGCCGGCGGACCCCACCGCGCAGCAGGGCCTCCCGACCAGCGCCCTCGGTGCGCGGTCGCCGTTCGTGAAGCCGATGCGCGGCCCGCGCACCGGCGAGACCGTGGGCTCCTCGCTCACGCCACTGCAGGACCTGACCGGGCCGATTACGCCCAGCGACCTGCACTTCGAGCGGCATCACGCGGGCATCCCGGTGATCGACCCGGCGAAGCACCGCCTGATGATTCACGGGCTCGTGGACCGTCCGCTCGAGCTCACCGTGGACGAACTCAAGCGCTTTCCGCAGGTCACACGCACGCACTTCATCGAATGCTCGGGCAACGGGCGCAATGCCTTTCGGAGCCCGAAGCCCGATATGACCGCACAGCAGGTCTCGGGGATGATCTCCACCACCGAGTGGACGGGTGTGCCGCTGGCCACGCTGTTCCGCGAGGTGGGGGCCAAGCCCGAAGCCACCTGGTTCCTGGCCGAGGGCAGTGATGCCTGCCGCATGACGCGCTCCGTGCCGATGACCAAGGCCTGGGACGATGCCTTGATCGTCTGGGCGCAGAACGGCGAGCCGCTGCGACCGTCGCAGGGCTACCCGCTGCGCCTGCTCCTCCCCGGCTGGGAGGGCAACATCAACGTGAAGTGGCTGCGACGCCTGGAGCTCGGCACGCAGCCCTGGCGCACCCGCTGGGAGACCAGCAAGTACACGGACCCGCTGCCGGGCAACAAGGCCCGCGAGTTCTCGTTCGAGAACGACGTGAAGTCCATCATCACGATGCCGTCCTTCCCCGGGAAGCTGGCCGCGCGCGGCTGGCACTCGGTGCAGGGACTGGCGTGGAGCGGCCGCGGCCGCGTCACCAAGGTCGAGGTCAGCGCCGACGGCGGGCGCAGCTGGGAGGAGGCCGAGCTCATGGGGCCCTCGCTGCCGAAGGCGGCCGTGCGCTTCCAGTACATGTTCGACTGGAAGGGCAGCGAGGCCGTGCTGCTCAGCCGTGCCACGGACGAGCAGGGCTACACGCAGCCGCCGCGCAGCGAACTGCTGGCCGCCCGCGGCCTCGGCACGGATTATCACTTCAACCAGATCCTGGGGTGGAAGGTCGCGCGTGATGGCGCGGTCACCTTCCACGGGGAGACCTGATGCGGACGCGAGCATTGGTGTTGGTTCTCGGGGTCGCGGGCGTTGGGGCCTGCGGCTCCGGCGACCGGTCGCGCCCGGCGGGCGCCGAGTCCGCGGCGATTGCCTACGCGGCGCCGCGCGAGTACGCGGCGGGACATTTCGACATTGGCCGCGCGCCCTCGCGAACCGAGGTGGCGGCCTGGGACACGGACATCGGTCCCGACGGTGCAGCCTTGCCGGCGGGACGGGGCAATGCCCG
>JAYQOZ010000424.1:0-1818 GCA_038145035.1 Gemmatimonadaceae bacterium
CCCGTACGCAGCCGCCACCGGCCTGCTCGGCCTGCTGGTCCTGCTCGCGGCCGGCCTCCTGCTGCTCGCGCTGATGTTCCGCGGGTTCCGGGCGGACAACTACCTGCAGGCCATCGCGTCGCTCATCGGCGTCATCCTCACGTCGTTCTTCCTCGGCGGCCTCTTTATCGTGCATCCCAACGAGGCCAAGGCCCTGGTGCTGTTCGGCACCTACAAGGGTTCGGTGCGGAAGGACGGCTTCTGGTGGGCCAACCCCTTCCTCACCAAGCAGGCCATCTCGCTGCGCGTGCGGAACTTCGAGACGGCCAAGCTCAAGGTGAACGACAACCACGCGAACCCGATCGAGATCGCCGCCATCGTGGTCTGGAAGGTGGTGGACTCGGCTGAGGCGCTGTTCGAGGTGGATGACTACTCGCGCTACGTGGCCGTGCAGGCGGAGTCGGCCCTGCGTGCGGTCGCGGTGACCTATCCGTATGACTCGCACACCGACGGCGAGATGTCCCTGTCGCAGAACACCGATGAAGTCTCGCAGGCCCTTGAGGCGGCGCTGGTGGACCGCCTGAAAAAGGCCGGCGTCGAGGTAGTCGAGGCGCGGATCAGCCACCTCGCCTACGCACAGGAAATCGCCGCCGCGATGCTGCAGCGGCAGCAGGCCAGCGCGATCATCGCGGCCCGGCAGAAGATCGTCGAGGGCGCGGTGGGCATGGTGGAGATGGCGCTCGAGCACCTGGGCGCCAAGTCCATCGTGAGGCTCGACGAGGAACGGAAGGCCGCGATGGTGAGCAACCTCCTGGTGGTGCTGTGCTCGGATCACTCGACGCAGCCCGTCATCAACACCGGCTCGCTGTACACCTAGGCGGCGCGCCCCATGGCCGAGAAGAAGGCATTCCTCCTGCGGGTGGATCGCGAACTGCTGGAGCAGCTCCAGCGCTGGGCGAATGACGACCTGCGCAGCCTCAACGGCCAGATCGAGTTTCTCCTGCGTGATGCGTTGCGGCGCGGGGGGCGTGTGTCCGGCCGGGACAACGCCCCGGCGCCCGACGCAGCCCCAACTTTGGAGGTGTAGCCATGGTGACCCTTGCCGTGGATGGCGACGTCCTTGACGTCCAGGTGATCGGCTCGCACAAGCTCTGGGCAATGAAGTCGAACCTGCGGATCCCCCTCTCGGACATTCGCGATATCCGGCACGACCCGGAGCGCGCGAAGCGCTTCATCCCGGGCCTCAAGCTGCCGGGAACGCACATTCCGTTCGTGTACACGGCCGGCACGTACTACCAGGCGGACTTCCGTCCCGATTTCTGGAGCGTGCGCGACCCGTCGAATGCCATCGTGATCCAGTGCGCGCGTGACGCGGCCTACGACGAGATCATCGTCGAGGTCGAGGATCCGGCGGAGACCCTGACCCGAATTCGTGCGGCGCTGCCGCGGCGAGCCTGACCGAGGACCGGACCTGATGCCCACACGACCCACGCCCGTCGCCGCACGGATGACGCTGGCGACCCGTTCTCTTGCGCTCGCCGCCTTGCTCCTCGTGCCCGCCGCGCTGACCGCGCAAGCGGCACCGAACCTCGCGCGGCTGGACTCCCTCGTGGCCGCCGAACTCGCCCGCACGATGACGCCCGGCGTCCAGATCGCCGTGGCGCGCGACGGGAAGGTGGTCTTCAGCAAGGGCTACGGCGTCGCCGACATCGAGACGTCTCGCCCGGTCACGCCGCAGACGCTCTTCCGGGTCGGCAGCGTGACGAAGATGGTGCCGGGCGCCGTGCTCGCGCCGCTCGCCGCCGGCGGGGAGCTCGCCCGTCTCGCGCCGCTCAGCCG
>JAYQOZ010000425.1:0-1813 GCA_038145035.1 Gemmatimonadaceae bacterium
CCGATGCCGGGCGCCGCGCGGGGGCGCGCGACGGCGCCGGGGGGCGGGCGGGGGGTGGCGGCGGCGGCGGCGCGCCCGGGTTCGCTCGTGACGCTCGGGCGTGCCGCCAATGCCGGCGGCAGTGCCGCGGACGAGGGCGACGGCGTAGGTGACCACCTGGGTGACAGCCCCGACCCGGAAGAACATCCGGAGGCCGGCGACACCGCGGATGATGACGTGACGGACGAGCCCGATCCCGCCGCCGGCGAGACGGATGCCCCGGAGAGCGTCGCGGTCTCCCCGTCCGGCGATGCCGATCGGCGCAAGCGTCGTCGCCGCGGCCGTCGCGGAGGCCGCCGGGGCCGGGGCCCCGGCCCGCAGGGCGGATCCACCCCCGACGCATCGAACTGACCGATGTCGCGCTTCTACCTGACCACCGCCATTGACTACGCGAACGGCGCGCCCCACCTCGGGCACGCGTTCGAGAAGATCGGGGCCGATGCCATCTGTCGCTTCCGCCGCCAGCTCGGCGACGAGGTCTGGTTCCTCATCGGCATGGACGAGCACGGGCAGAAGGTGGCGCAGACCGCGGAGAAGGCCGGGCTGGGCCCGCAGGCCTTCGTGGACCGGATCGCGGAGCAGTTCGGCGCGATGTGGCAGCGGCTGGGGATCTCGCACGACCAGTTCATGCGCACCTCGGCGGTGGAGCACCACGCCGGGGTCACGCGCCTGCTCGAGCAGATCTTCGCCACCAGCCCCGACGACTTCTACGAGCGTACGTACACCGGCCGCTATTGCGTCGGCTGCGAGAGCTTCAAGCAGCCCGCCGACATCGTGGACGGCCGCTGCGTCCTGCATCCGACGCGGGAGCTCGAGGACGTCACCGAGCGCAACTGGTTCTTCCGACTCTCGCGCCACACGGCAGCGCTCAAGGCGCACATCCTGGCGCATCCGGAGTTCGTGCAGCCCTCCTCCCGGCGCAACGAGATCCTGGCGCTGCTCGACGAGGGCCTCGAGGACATCTCGGCGAGCCGCTCCCGCTTCGAGTGGGGCGTGCCGTTCCCGCGCCCGCTGTCCGACGGCGAGCGCCAGACCACGTACGTGTGGTTCGACGCCCTGCCGAACTACTGGACCGCGCAGTATTTCCCGGGATCCGGCGCCAGCTGGCCGGCCAGTGTGCACGTCATCGGCAAGGACATCACGCGCTTCCACGCCGTGATCTGGCCGGCCATGCTCCTGGCCGCCGGCATTCCGCTGCCCGAGCGCGTCTGGGCGCACGGCTTCGTGACGCTGGGCGGCGAGCGCTTCTCGAAGAGTGCCGGCGTGAAGCTCGAGCTTAGCGAGGCCGTGGATCGCTTTGGCGCCGATGCCTTCCGCTACTTCCTGCTGCGGGAGATTCCCTTCGACGGCGACGGCTCCTTCTCCTGGGAGCGCTTCGAGGCCGTGTACACGGCCGAGTTGGCCAACGGACTCGGCAACCTCGCCAGCCGCACCATTGCCATGGTGGAGAAGTACTGCGGGGGCACGGTGCCCGCCGGCGCGCCGGTATCCAGCGACGCCGCCGACCTGGCGGACTACGCCGCGGCCCGCGCCGCCCTCGATGGCTCCCGCGGCTTCCTGATCCACGAGGCGGTGGAGGCGGTCTTCCGGACCGTGGTGCGGGCCAACCAGGCCATCCAGGATGCCAAGCCCTGGGTGCTGGCCAAGGATCCCGCCCAGCGCTCGGAGCTGGAGCGGGTGCTGGCGGGCCTGGTGCGTCAGCTGGCGCGTCAGGCGATCTACCTTGCCCCGTTCATGCCCCCCAATGCGCGGGCGCTCTGGGCGGCCGTAGGCG
>JAYQOZ010000426.1:0-1809 GCA_038145035.1 Gemmatimonadaceae bacterium
GGCTTCAGCGGGCCCTGCGTGAGTTCGTGGGCTCGCTGGGCGAACGCGTGGCGCCCGTACAGTACCAGCGGCCGCCGGGCGCGCTGCCGGAGCCGGCCTTCCTGGCGGCCTGCACGCGCTGCGGGGCCTGCGCGGACGTCTGCCCGGTGCACGCCATCACGAAGCTCCCCGCATCCCACGGCCTGGCCGGCGGCACGCCGGTGCTCGACGTGGCGGTGACGGCCTGCATCATGTGCGAGACGATGCCCTGCGCCGAGTCCTGTCCGACACCGGCGCTCGATGTGCCGGCCTGGGGCTGGCGGGATGCCCGGGTGTCGCGGGTGAAGGTGGATACATCGCGCTGCATCACGCATCGCGACGTGGAGTGCGGGATCTGCGCGCGCGTCTGCCCGATGGGCGACGAGGCGCTGAGGCTGGATGATCGTGGCCGCCCGGTGATCGGTGCGGCCTGTACCGGATGCGGGCAGTGCATCGTGGCGTGCGTGACGACGCCCTCGAGCCTGGTCGCCGAACCCTTGGAGATGCTCTGAATGCAACCGGGCTCTGGCCTGACTGAGGTACGCATTGTCCCCAAGCCGTGGGGGCACGAGGTGATCTGGGCGCACACGGACCTGTACGTGGGCAAGGTGCTGCACATCAGGGCGGGGCACTCGCTCAGCGTGCAGTACCACAACCAGAAGGACGAGACGATTCATCTCCTCCGCGGGGAGATGATCTACCGCATCGACGAAGGCGATGGCCTGAAGGACTATCCGCTCAAGGCGGGGCAGAGCTTCCGTAACACGCCCGGCCAGATTCACCAGATGGAAGCCGTGACGGACTGCGACGTCCTCGAGGCATCCACCCCGCACCTCGACGACGTGGTGCGACTCACCGACCGCTATGGTCGCGAGGGGACCTCCGCACCGTGAAAGTGATCATCCCGTTGGCCGGGAAGGGCACGCGCCTCCGGCCGCATACGCACACCGTGCCGAAGCCGATGCTCAAGGTCGCCGGCAAGCCGGTCATGGACTACGTGATGGACGACGTCGCCAAGCTCGGCAACGTCGAGCAGGTCGTCTACATCACGGGGCACCTCAAGGAGAAGGTCGAGGCGCACGCCAAGAGCACCTACAGGTTCCCCGGCGTGTTCGTGGAGCAGAAGGTGCAGGACGGCACCGCCGGCGCCCTGGAACTCGCGCGGCCGTACGCCGACCAGCCGGTGCTGATCATCTTCGTGGACACGATCTTCGATGCCGACCTCTCGGTGATCAACACGAGTGACGACGACGGCATCATCTGGACCAAGGAGGTCGAGGACTACCAGCGCTTCGGCGTGGTGGTGACCGACGCCAACGGCCACATGACGAAGATCGTGGAGAAGCCGAGCACGCCGATCTCGAAACGGGCGAACATCGGGCTCTACTATATGAAGAACTGGAAGCTGCTCTACGACGGCATCGCGCACACGCTGAAGCAGCCGGCGAACAAGGGGGAGTGGTACCTCACGGATGCGTTCCAGTATATGATCGACCACGGGGCCAAGATTCGCGTGATCGACGTGGAGGGCTGGTACGACGCGGGCAAGCTGGACACGCTGCTCGATACGAATCGGGTGATGCTGGAGAAGGGTCGTGCCCAGGTGCCGGCCTCGGGCCTGACCAACGTGGAACTGCGTGCGCCGGTGCGGATCGAGGAAGGGGCGACGGTCTCGGACTCGATCATCGGCCCGAATGTGGTGATCGGGAAGGGCTCGGTGGTGGCGAGTTGCACCATGCGCGACACGATCATCGGGGATGGGTCGACCGTCACGGGGGGCACGCTACGCGA
>JAYQOZ010000427.1:0-1792 GCA_038145035.1 Gemmatimonadaceae bacterium
GGCGTCCGCCCCGCGCCGGCCGTCGTCAAGCGGCAGCCCCCCCTGCCGATGCCGCCGGCGGAGACGACGAAGCCGCAGCCGCGCAAGCAGGGCGCCTTCACGTTGCCTCCCATCACGCTCCTTGATGCCCCGAAGGCGGAACAGGCCGTGGATGAGCGCCTCCTGCGCGAGCGCGGGATCCAGCTCGAGGAGAAGTGCCGCGAGTTCGCCGTCGACGGGCAGGTTGTGCAGATCCACCCAGGGCCCGTCGTGACGACCTACGAGTTCAAGCCGGAGGCCGGCGTGAAGTATGCCCGGATCACCGGGCTGGCCGACGACCTCTGTCTCGCGATGGAAGCCGAATCGGTCCTCATCGATCGCCTGCCGGGCAAGGCCACCGTCGGCGTGCAGATCCCAAACCCGAACCGGCAGGCCATCTCACTCCGCGAGATGCTCGAGTCGCCCGCCTACGAGGACTCCGCGTCGAAACTGACGATGGTCCTCGGCAAGACGATCCACGGCGACCCGTTCGTGACGGACCTCGCGACCATGCCGCACCTGCTCATCGCAGGCTCCACCGGCACGGGCAAGTCAGTGGGCCTCAACGCGATGCTGACGAGCCTGCTCTACCGGGCCACACCCGACGACCTGCGCCTGATCATGATCGACCCCAAGCGGCTCGAGCTGGGGATGTACGAGGAGATCCCCCACCTGCTGACGCCCGTGGTCGTGGAACCGAAGAAGGCCGCCAACGCCCTCCGATGGGCCGTGCGGGAGATGGAGGAACGCTACAAGACGCTCGCGGCCGAGGGTGTGCGCAACATCGAGCAGTACAACCGCAACATCCGCGTGCAGCGCGAGAACCCTGACGCGCCCGTTGGCGAGGACGCGCCCCGGACACTCCCCTTCATCGTCGTGGTCATCGACGAGCTGGCGGACCTGATGATGGTGGCCGCCAACGAGGTCGAGGAATCCATTGCGCGCCTGGCGCAGATGGCCCGTGCCGTCGGCATTCACCTGATCCTCGCCACGCAGCGTCCGTCCGTGGACGTCATCACCGGCCTCATCAAGGCCAACCTGCCCTCACGGATTTCGTTCCGCGTCTCGTCCAAGATCGACTCCCGTACAATCCTCGACGCAAACGGCGCCGAGCAGCTGCTCGGCAAGGGCGACATGCTCTTCATGCCGCCGGCTTCGTCCCGACCGATCCGGCTGCACGGCCCCTACATCTCCGAGCAGGAGAGCGCCCGGCTGGCGAGCTTCCTCCGGAAGCAGGGCACGCCCGTCTTCAACGACGCCATCACGGCCGATGAGGAGAAGGGCGGGCCCGGCGGCATCGAGTTCGAGAAGGACGACCTCTACGACGAGGCTGCGCGCCTCGTGGTCTCGAGCGGCCAGGCCTCGATTTCCTTCCTGCAGCGCAAGCTGCGTATCGGGTTCAGCCGGGCCGCGCGGCTGGTGGACATGATGGAGGCCGAGGGGCTGGTGTCCTCCGGCGCCGGCGGCAAAGCCCGCGAGGTGCTCGTGGACGCCGGGTACTTCGAAGAAGTGGATGCGCAGCTTCGGTAGACGCCCCCGCCCGGGTCGCGCCGCGCTCCTGCTGCTGCTCGCCCTGGCCCCCCCGGCCGAGGCGGCGGGGCCGGCGACGGTCACGGCCGTGCGCCGCGAGGTGCTCCCCGGTGTCGTCCGCGTGACCGTGGAACTGGACCGCGAGGTGGCGTTCCGGGAGGCCCGCCTCAGCGGACCGCCGCGCGTCTACGTCGATCTGGCCGGCGCAGCCCCGGTCCGGGCGCTCAGGAACGGGTCCTTCAAC
>JAYQOZ010000428.1:0-1792 GCA_038145035.1 Gemmatimonadaceae bacterium
CCGACGCGTTCGTCCCTGGCGCCACGACTGGGGTAAAAGACGCGGCGGTCGCACGTGAAGCGCGACCGCCGCTGGCGGGGCGAGGACTGAGGACCTCGACCGACGGACCGGGCTCAGGACTTTAGCGCGGGCGGCGACCGAAGCTCACACCGAGCACGATGGTCAGGAGATCGGCCCGCGTCTCGCGCGGATTGAGCTGGACGTTCCCGCCGGCGTCCTCGGAGATGTCGCCCTCGGTGAGATACCGGACGCTCTCCCCGTTCCAGGTGTAGCGCAGCCCGAGGTCGAGCACCGTGCCGGCCCCCACGGGAATGTACAGGCCGCCGAAGGCGATCCTCGCAAACGCATTGTCACTCGCATTCGTGGTCGTTGCGAAGGGCTCGTCATTGGAGTTGCTGCCGCGCACCTCCGAGGTCGTGCTGAAATTGGAGAGCCCGATCATGCCGCCGAGGTAGGGCCGCAGCCCGGGGCCGGGCACGCCGACCTGGGCGCCGACATTGAAGCCGGCAATAGCGTTGGTGGTGCTCACGTCGACATTGATCAGCCCCAGTGCGCCGCCGCCGAGCGGCACACGCTGGCGATCGTAGCCGTAGACCGCGAGATCGAAGCCACCGCGGATGCCGACAAAGTCATTGAGCATCCAGATGCCGCCGAGGCCAAAGCCCCAGGAGGCATCGACACTCTCGGCGAAGGGTCCCTGCGGAATGCCGATCTGCAGGTTGAGGGGCACGGAAAACACGCCGGACGAGGGCACCTGCGCCTGCGGTGCCGTCCAGGGCAGCGCAACGGCCATCAGGCCAAGCGCGCACCAGCGACGGGCCGCGCAGGAAACGTGAGGGATGGTCATCGGGTTGGTTGGAAGGAAGGTCGGATATGCAATGCGCCGCGTGCACGTCAGCGCGTTTCACGCGAGCCCGCTGATGCCCACACTGGCACTCGGCAGGAGAAAATCATTCGGTGATACGCCTTCTCCAAGGGCCTGTTTCCCGTACAAGGCTTACGGAATCAACGCCTTCACGACGTCTGGCGGTGCCAAGTCGCGATCGAGAACCCTGTCCAGCTCCACAAAGCCGATGCGTACCACCACATCGACGTCGGGGAGTCGCTGCACGATGGACGAGGCAAGTCGAATCGGCCCGAATACCCGGTAGTCGCCGAGCAGGGTCCGCTGCTCCACGTGCCCCAGCGATCCAAGTACGCGGCGGCGCGTGCCCATGCTCAGTCCCGTCTCCTCGTCGAAGTACTCGTAGAGCGTGTCCGCGGGCGCGCGCACCAGCTCCACCTCCCAACCGGGCCGCCCATTGAAGTCCCGCAGCCCGAGTGTGCGGGCGCTACTGAAGCGCGAGAGGTCGTGGAGGTCGCCGTAGAAGTCCGCCTGCTGGATCAGTGCGTCCCTAGCCTCGCCCGCGAGCACGCGCGGGCCCTCGTTTGGCCGGATGCTCCAGGCGGTCGTGCCGTCGAAGCCCTGCGCCACTTCCGTTTCGGGACCCAACACCGTGCGGAACACGTAGTGGTTGGGCTTCCGCTTCAGGATCTCCAGCGGCGCCTCGATGCCGGCCGCCACCACGGAGAACGTGCCGAGCATGCGGATCGAGACAATCGAATCCAGTCCGGCGCGGCCGCCGACGAGCGAGTCGTGGCGGGCCACAAGGGCGGCCGGCGTCGGCGAGTCCTGCGCCCCGATGCCCGCCAGGGCCACCGCAAGCAGAAGCCCGCCGCGGCGCCGGTGGCGCGCCACACGCACACGCCGCGGCCGCGCCGCGGCGGTCGCCACTAACCCTGCACCGGAAGT
>JAYQOZ010000429.1:0-1789 GCA_038145035.1 Gemmatimonadaceae bacterium
GTGTAGCAGCGCGGGGCTCGGCAGGCCCCGGGTCGCCGCGACGCGCGCCACCATCGTCCGCTCGGGTTCGGTCACCCGCACCTGCTTCTGCTCGCCCAGCTCCGCGACGCGGGCCTCGTTCAGCCGCCGGAAGGCCTCCGGGTCGAGGAACTCGAACGCGTCCACGTAGCGCCCCGCAAGGCCCGCGTACCAGCCGCCCGTGCCGCCGCGCGATACGACAGTCATCCGCTCGGGCCGGATCGCGAACGCCTCGACGACCCAGGCGAGGAACGGCCGCCAGTAGAGCAGCTCGAAGCCCACCTCCCCGAGCCAGGGCCCCGCCACGATCGGGCCGTCCCCCTCGATGAGGCGCGCGAGATCCCGCTCGACGCCAAGGCCCCGCCACCGGCTCCAGATCGAGGCCGCGGGTCGCCGCAGCGGAGACGGGAGCAGGCGGGCCGCCCGTCTCACCGCGCGCTCCGGTCCAGCGGCCCGAGCATCTGCACGACCCCGGCCTCCCGCAGGCTCAGCGGCACGAAGGCCCCCAGGCCCAGTGAGGCGAACACGCGACGCGCCACGTCGAGATGGTCGAAGCGGAACCCGCCGGGATGTGAATAGAGCGCCACCGTGTCGACGCCGAGCAGCGGCGCCAGGTACGAGAAGCCGCCGTAGGTACCGATGAAACGGTCGGCGCCGGCGATCACCGCGCTCTGCACCTCGAGGTTGTCCTCGGGCCGGCAGAGGTGGTCGATGCGGTGGACGCGGGCGGCCAACTCGGGGGCGAACTCGCCGTGGTCGTCGAAGCGCACACCGGTATCGAGCAGCACCACGTCACCTTCGGTGGCGAGATGACGGAGAGTGTGGGCGACGACGCGCCGGTTCTCCGGCGTCTCCGGCAGCGCGCCGTTGCTGTAGAACTTCGCCGCCACGTAGCGGGCCGGCAGCCGCTCGCGGACATCGGACCGGTCGGGCGCGGCCAGCGGGACGAAGGCCGAGAATGCGTCGATGAGGGACACGGGCGCCAGCTGGCGCCAGTAGGCATTGAACAGCCGGTACATCGTGGACGGGTGCAGGCGGTGCACCTTGCCGAGCTGCAGGTCCGTGACCACCCGCTGCTCGATGTCGCGGTCCCACGGCGACATCTCGAGATGCTTGAGCCGGCCACCGTAGGTCGCCTGCCGCGCCTCGTTCATCTGGCGGAACGCGTCCGGCGTGACGTACCGGAAGATATCGACGTAGCGGTCCGTGATGTGGCGGTACCACGAGGCGGTCCCGCCGCGCGAGATCACCACGAGCCGATCCGGGTCGAGGTTGCCGTAGGCGCGCGCCCATGCCAGGAACGGAATCCAGTACAGCAGTTCGAACCCCGTCTCCGAGACCCAGGGTCCAAGGACGATCGGCTCGCGGGTGCGCCCGAGCGCCGTCACCAGCGCTCGCACCTCCTGCACTTCGGGGACGTTCGGGAACTTCTCGACCTTGGCCGGGTCGACGCCCTTGCCGACCTTGGGCAGCACCGTGCCCGGCACCGGTCCCGGCGGCGGAGCGCCCAGAGCGGTCAGCAGCCGCCGGCGGAGTGGCGCCCAGAGGTACTCGACGGCGCGCCGCTTCGTCCGCTGCACGAGCGAGCGCGCACTCTTGCGGCCCAGCTCGGTCCACACCTGAATTCCGGCGACCAGCAGCCACGGCAGGAGCAGGACGCGCGCCGCGAACGCGCTGGCCGCCGGCACCCGCACCGGAGCCGGCGACGGCCGCTGCCCCAGCGCCTCGATGGCGTCGGCGAAGCGCGGCGTGCCGGCCACGTCCAGACCGA
>JAYQOZ010000430.1:0-1787 GCA_038145035.1 Gemmatimonadaceae bacterium
AAGAGGCGAGGCCTTGAGGCCTCGCCTCTTCCTTTCGTCAGGACCTTGTCGGGAGGTCAAGACCGCCCAGAAAGAACGCCGCGAGCGCGGCGCGGCCATCGCAGCCCGACTTCTCGTATACGGCCACCGCATGCTGTCGCACGGTGCGTTCGCTGCGGCCGGTGGCAGCGGCGATCTGCTTGTGGCCGGACCCGCGCAGCAGGCCGAGGGCGACTTCGCGTTCGGCGGGGGTGAGGCGCCAGACGGTGAATTGCTCGTCGATGGCGGTGCCCATGCCGGTGAGTGCGGCCTCGTCGCGGTGGCGCCAGGGCCATCGCGACGCTCGGAACGCTGGGCCTGCTGGTCGCCGGCTATCGCGTGGGACACAGCGGCGGTGAGCTCGTGTACGCACACGGTGCCGCGTCCGTGTACGTGACGTCGCCGTCGGCACTCTCGGACGCTGGCGCTCCCGTCCAGGGAGAGCACGAGGCGGACGACGACCACTGATCCTGATCCCGCTCGCGCTCCCGGCAGGCCGTGGCACCGTGCGATATTGCAGGCGCACGCCACCACGGTCGTGGTGGCCCAGAGTTTCTCCGGGAGATCCTGAATGCCTGGTCGCGCGCGCCTGCAGCTGTCGCAGCACCCGTGGTTGGTCGCCGCCCTCGTCAGCGCCTGTGGCGCGGGCGGGGACGCCGTGCCGCCGGGCAAACCCATCACGCGACTGGCGCCCGGGGATACGGTGCCAGCAATTGGCCGACCCGCAGGCTACGGTGGCGTGCTGCCCTGCGATGGCTGCGACGGCATCGAGACCACGTTGGTGCTCGAACCGGATGGCTCGTATCGACTCCGCGAGCGCCACGTCGGGCAAGGGGAGCCGAACACATTCGTGTCGGTGGGTCGCTGGCAGTACTACGCCGCCGACTCGCTGCCGCGCCTGACTCTGTTCGGGCCTGCTGACGGCCCTCGGCACTTTGCCGTGACCGGCGCACTCACGCTGGAGGCTCGCAGCGCCGACGGCCGGCCTCTCGCGGGCGACGAGCCGCCGACGCTCCGCCGTATCTCACCGCCGCCGCAGCTTGGACGCACGGCGCAGATGCGTGGGGAGTTCCGCTACCTTGCCGACGCAGCCAGCATCGTGGACTGCGCCAGCGGCCGGCTGTTCCCCTTGGCCGGTGACAGTGCGTACATCCATTTGGAGCGTGCCCAGCGGGAGCACCAACTCGCCGACGGCGCCTCGATCCTCGTGCAGCTCCACGGAGTGCTCGAGTCGCGCCCTGGCATGGAGGAAGGCACCGCCAACGAGACCTTCGTGGTGGACTCCTTCGAGGTGCTGCCGCCTGCCGGGGGCTGCGAGGCCTCGCGCGTGCGGGCGCAGGTCGCGGTCGGCGATTGGCGGCTCACCGCCCTCGATGGCGTGGAGCTGCCGGACTTGGAAGCCGCCCTGCAGCCGAGCCTGCGCTTTGTCCTCAGCGAGCCGACTATGTTCGGCAACGCCGGCTGCAATCGGTTTACCGGCCGCGCGGTGCTGCGCGGACTGACGTTGCAGGAGGCCCCGCTCGCGCTGACCCGCCGGCTCTGTGTGGATTCGCTCGCCAATGAGCGCGAGGCCCGCTACGCAGGGCTGCTCTCCGCGGGCGGCTGGTTCCGCCTCGAGGGTACCGACCTCGTGTTCTCGCACGGCGGCATCGAGCGGGCACGGTTCCGCCGGCGCTAGGGCGGCCCACGCAACGGGCGGGGCGCCACACGCGCCCCCCCCCGGCCCGGACTACACCAGCCCCCCGGCCCGCGGGATCGGCCCCGCCCCC
>JAYQOZ010000431.1:0-1776 GCA_038145035.1 Gemmatimonadaceae bacterium
TTCCTGGATCGCCGCAACGCGTTCCTCTTTGCCGTAAATCCGCAGGGCGCCGTGCGTGACGAGCAGGTGTTCAACGACTCGCGGACGGTCGTGGATGCCTGGGAGGGCGTCGTGCAGCTGCGGACCTCCCTGACCGACTCGAGCTGGCTCGTCGAGATGGCCATCCCGCTCCGCACGCTGCGCTTTGACGGCAGGCGGCCCGTGCAGGACTGGGGCGCCAATTTCCTGCGGCGCGTGCGGCGCGTGAACGAGACCTCGTACTGGGCGCCGCTGGAGCGCCAGTACCGGCTCCACCGGATGTCAAAGGCGGGCACCCTCGAAGGGATGACGGGCCTCAGGCAGGGCCGGAACCTGCAGCTCAAGCCGTACCTGGTTGGGGGCGTTTCCCGAGGAGCGCAGGTACCGGCCGCGCAGCTGGGCGGCAGCGGCGATGCGGGGCTGGACCTGAAGTATGGGGTGACGCCGTCACTGACCCTCGACCTCTCGGTGAACACCGACTTCTCGCAGGTCGAGGTTGACCAAGAGCAGACCAACCTGACGCGCTTTTCGCTGTTCTTCCCGGAGCGCCGGGAGTTTTTCATCGAGAATGCCGGCAGCTTTGCGTTCGGCGACGTGTCCGAGCGCAACTACCGCATGGGAGCGGGGCCCAGCGACTTCACGCTGTTCAACTCGCGCCGGATCGGCCTGACGGCGGACGGCCGTCCGATTCCCATTGCCGGTGGCGGCCGCCTGTCGGGACGCGTCGGCGCCTGGGAGCTCGGGGCGCTCGATATGCAGACGCAGCAGACGGACCGGGGGCCGGCGGAGAACTTTGGCGTGCTGCGACTGCGCCGGAACCTCGCTGGGAACTCGGACATCGGGGCCCTCGTGCAGCGCCGCGGGGCCACCGATGGCAGCGGCGACGAGAACCTGAGCTATGGCGTGGACGCCAACCTGCGCGCGGGGGCCGGCCTCATCCTCAACGCCTACGCCGCCGCCAGTGACGGCGTGGGCACGGCGCAGGATGGCTGGGCCACCCGGACCTCGCTGTCGTACCGCGATGCCTTCTGGAATGCCTCGGTGATGGCCCGCGCCGTCAGCGATTCCTTCGATCCAGGCATCGGATTCGTTCGGAGGCGCGGCGTGCGGCAGTCATATGCCACGTTGGGTGTGCACGCCCGGCCGGACTGGCGGGGCATCCAGGAACTGGCGCCGTACGTGGAGTGGGATCACCTGCTGGATTCCCGGGGCGCGCTCGCCACGCGGACCGTGCAGGCCGGCGTGTCGCTGAACTTCCGCCCGGACGGGCAGCTCGCGCTCGAGTTCTCCGATCAGTTCGACCGGCTGGACGCGGCCTTCTCGCCGGTGGCCGGCCGCAGCATCGCGCCCGGCGACTACGCCTGGCGCGAAGGCAAGCTCAGCTGGAGCTCTTCCAAGGCCCGCCGCCTCTCCTGGAGGCTCGACGCCTCCGGGGGCGGCTATTACGACGGGACCCGCGAAAGCTACGGCGCCACGCTCAGTTGGCGGGCCCGAAATAACCTCTTTCTCGAGAGCACCTGGACCCGCAACGACGTGACATTGCCCGCGGGGCCCTTTCAGGCGGATGTCGGGCGGCTCCGGCTGCGCTATGCCTGGAGCACGCGGCTGTTTGGGAGCGCGTTCGTGCAATACAATGCGCAGTCGGATGTGGTCGTGACGAACGCGCGGCTCAACTATCGCTTCGCGCCCCTGAGCGACGTGTTCCTAGTGTACACCGAGCGGCATAACCAAGCCACCGGCCAGCTGGCCGAACGCTCG
>JAYQOZ010000432.1:0-1775 GCA_038145035.1 Gemmatimonadaceae bacterium
TTCGGGCGCTCGGAACGCACGAACGGCAGCTGGGTCGCGCAGGGCAAGCGCCTGAACTACGGCGCGGGCGTCTCGCCGACGCTGTTCCGCCTGCTGCCCGGCATCGGGCCGGTGGAGCGGATGCGGCACTCGGTGTCGCCGACCCTCACCTGGACGTACTCGCCCGAGGCCAGCGTGAACCCCGAGTATCTCGAGGCCCTTGGAAAATCGACCGTGGGCTATCTCGGCGGCCTCGCGCAGAACCGCGTGTCGCTGGGCCTGAATTCGAACCTCGAGGCCAAGCTTCGGAGTCCGGGCGACTCGACGGACAAGGACGCCAGGAAGGTCAGGCTGGCGTCGCTGCAGTTCACGCCGCTGGTCTATGACTTCGAACTCAAGCGCAAGACGGGCCGCACGGGGTTCGCCACCGAGCGGGCGGGCTACACCTTCCGCTCGGACCTGCTGCCGGGCTTCGACCTTGGCGTGGACTACTCCCTGTTCCAGGGCAGCGTGCTGAGCGACACGGCGGTGTTCAGGCCCTACCGCGAGGCCGTGCGCTTCGGCTTCAGCCTGAACCGCAACTCGGGGCTCGTGCGCGGCCTCGCGAGGCTCCTCGGCAGCGAGCTCACGCCCGGGACGGTCCAGCCCAGCGAGGACGGCTCGCAGGACCCCATGGGGGGCGGCATGGTCTCCGGCATCCAGCCGGGCCAGATGGGCCGCGGCGGCATCACGGGGACGCGGGGCCGCGGCGCGGTACAGCAGATCCCGACGGGGCAGGGCTTCCAGGCGAATTTCACCGTCAGCCAGCAGCGGCAGCGACCGCCGGTGGGTGGACGTGTGGTGACGTACGATCCGCGCGCCGAGTGTGAGGATCTCCAGGGCCTGCCCACCTACAACTTCTGCCTGGCGCAGGCGGAACGCCTGCGGCCGACGGAGCTCACCCCCGACCAGGGCACCGCGGGCGGCACGGTATTCCGCGTGCCGGCGACGACGTCGGTGGGCATCCGCACGAGCTTCAACCTTACGCCCAAGTGGGCGGCCTCGTGGAACACCACCTACGACGTGGAGCGCAGCCAGTTCGCCGCGCAGGTGGTGACGCTGCAGCGTGACCTGCATGATTGGCGTGCGATCTTCGGTTTCACGCAGGCGCCGAACGGCAACTTCGCGTTTACGTTCTTCATCTCGCTGAAGGCACAGCCCGAGATCAAGCTGGACTACGACCGCCAGACCTACCGACAGCCTTCGGCCTTCCCGCAACGCTGATTCCCGTGACCGCCCCCCTCGAGCTGACGGGCTCCGCCCTGACCATCGCCGATGTCGCCGCCGTGGCCGACGCCTACCGTTCGGCGCGGTTGGCCGCCCCGGCCCGTACGCGGATGCAGGCGACGCGCGCCATCGTCGAACGGCTGGCGGCCGACGGGGCCGCGGTCTACGGCGTCACCACGGGCTTCGGGAAGCTCTCCGACGTGGCCATCGGGCCGGACCAGCTCGCGCAGCTGCAGGTGAACCTGGTCCGCTCGCACGCGGCCGGCGTGGGACCGCGGCTCGCCGAGCGCGAGGTGCGCGCCATGATGCTGCTTCGCGCGAACGTGCTCGCCAAGGGCTTCAGCGGGGCCAGGCCCGAGCTTGCCGAGCTGCTCTGCGCGATGCTCGACGCGCGGCTGCATCCGCCCGTGCCGGAGCAGGGCAGCGTGGGCGCCAGCGGCGACCTGGCGCCCCTGGCGCACCTTGCGCTCTCGCTGATCGGCGAGGGCATGCTCCGGCATCCTGGCGGAGCGGGGCCGGCGACGGCGCGG
>JAYQOZ010000433.1:0-1772 GCA_038145035.1 Gemmatimonadaceae bacterium
CCGCGACGTCGTACGACTGCAACGCGCACCCCGATTTCCTCGATCTCGCTGCGTATCTGACGCGCGCCGCGCTCGAGCGGCAGGACAGCAGCACCATCCGTCGCCTCGTGCTGTCGCGCGCAGAGTTCGCCTGGCTGTACTATTCGCACACGCGCTTCACGGCGCCGCCCTACGAACTCGGGCCCGAGCTGCTCTGGCTCCAGATGCAGCTGGCCAGCGAGAAGGGCGCGGTCCGGCTCGTCCGGCGCTACGGCGGAGCCCCATTGCGGTTCGAGGCGCTCGACTGTCCGGACTCGGCGGTGACGGAGGGTCCGAACCGGATCCTGACCGGCTGCCGCGTGACCTTCGCGGCCGCGGACTCGGCGGCGCGTCGGCTGCAGCTGTTCGGGTCGTTGCTCGAACGCGACGGGACGTACAAGTTCGTGTCGTATGCCAACGAGCTCTGAGTGCCCGTGACGGCTGCCCCGCGGTCCCGTGCGACCCTTCAGGCCCTCGCCTTTACCTGGCTGGGACTCCTGGTCGGCTTCGCGGTGGGCGTCGAGTGGTTCCGACTCCGGGGCGATGCGCCGCGTCCCTCGGGCGGCATCGCCCTCGTGGGCGCGGGCGCGACGCTGCCGTATCCGCTGTACCGGCAGTGGTTCGCCGAGTACGGGCGGGCGTCCGGCGTGCAGTGGTTCGCCGAGTACGGGCGCGCCTCCGGCGTGCAGATCAACTACTTCTCCGTGGGCAGTGGCGAGGGCATTCGCCTGCTCCTCGAGGGCAGTGCGGACTTCGGCGCCGCCGACCGGCCGCTGACGCCCGAGGAGCGCGCCCGCGCGAGCTGTGGCGCGGTCGAGGTGCCGACCGTTCTGGGTGCCGTCGCGATCGCCTATCGCCTGCCTGGCCTCGAGGCGCCGTTGCGGCTCGATGCCGAGACCCTTGCCGACATCTTCCTCGGCCGCATGACGCGCTGGGATGATGCCCCGATCCAGGCGCTGAATCCGGGCGTGCCGCTGCCGGCGATCCCCATCCGCCCCGTGCAGCGGGCGCGGGTGACCGGGACCAGTGCGGTCTTCAGCCGTTTCCTCGCCGCAAGCCGGCGGTGGCGTGCCGCGCAGGCGGCCGGCGGCACCGCCGGTGGCGTGGAAGCTCGCGTGGAAGGCAACGAGGGGGTGACGGCGGCCGTGAGTGCCACCGAGGGCGCGATCGGTGCCGTGGAGCTGACCTACGCGGCGCAGGCGCGGCTCCCCGTCGCGGCCATCCGCAACGCGGACGGTGAGTTCGTGCTGCCCAGCGCCGAGAGCGTCGCCGCGGCGGCCGCCGTGGTCACGCCCGAGACCGTGGATACGCTCTCGGGCGTCGTCGGCGCGCCGGGCGCCGGCGCGTATCCCGTGGTGGCGCTCACGCGGATCGTGGTGGATGGCGCGCTGCGCGACACGACGAAGGCCGCGCATTTCCTCGCGTTCGCGCGCTGGGCCCTGCGCGAGGGCGCGGCCTCGGCGACAGCCCTCGGCTACGCAGCGCTTCCGGAGGCCGCCGCAGCGCGCGAACTGCGCTACCTGTCCGCGCTCACCCCGGGCCGCTGTCCCGCCCTGGCCCGGCCGTGACATCGCCCAAGGCGCTCGACGGCCCCTATCGCCCGGCGCGCGAGGAGCGCGACATCCGCATCGCGGCCGTCGACATCGGGTCGAACTCGATTCGCCAGATCATCGCGGACGTCTCCCCCCCAGGGGCGCTACCGGAGGGGGATGAAATATAGGCCCCCCCAAGACACCGGGGCCGGCGGGGGGGGG
>JAYQOZ010000434.1:0-1749 GCA_038145035.1 Gemmatimonadaceae bacterium
ATCCACGGGATCGTCGGCTGCACCGGCGTCGAGCGGCGGTCGCACGGCGCAGCCGCGGAACCCCTAGATGCGGCCGATGCCGTGGGCGGCGTGAACCCAGCCCGCAGCCGCAAGGCAGCTGCACCTCGCTGCCGAGCCCCGGGAATCCCCGGGTGGCAGACCCGTAGCGCTGCGACTAGCCCTGCGGCTCCGCGACCGCATTGCCCGAGCGCACCGATGCCGGATTGCCGAGGATGAACGTCCGCACCCGCTCGCCGATGCCGTGAATGATCAGGTAGGTGCAGGGCACCACGAACAGCGTCAGCAGCGTCGACACCGACAGGCCACCCACCACCGCGATCGCCAGTGGCCGCATCAGCTCGCCACCCTCGCCCAGGCCCAGCGCCAGCGGCAGCGTGCCCACCAGCGACGTGATCGTGGTCATCATGATTGGCCGGAGGCGCGCCGCACCGGCGGACACGATCGCCTGCGTGCGCGTCACCCCAGGCATCTCGAGATAGCCTTCCGCGAACTCCACGAGCAGGATCGCATTGTTCACCACGATGCCGGCCAACATGATCATGCCCAGGGCCACCGGAGCGGAGAACGGCGTGCCCGTGGCCAGCAGCATAGCGATCACGCCAACCATGGCCAACGGGATGGCGGTGAGGATCACGATGGGGTCGACCAGGCTCTCGTACTGCACGGCCAGCACCACGAACACCAGGAAGATCGCCAGCACGATCACCAGCGTCAGTTGCTGGTTGCTCTCGTCGATGGCTTCCTGCTCACCGCCGATGATAAGACCATAGCCGTCCGGCAGCTCGAGGTCGGCGAGGCGGGCTCGGATTGAGTCGGTGACGGCACCCACCGTCGCCACCTCGGTGATCACGTCGCCGTTGATCTGGATCTGGCGGCTCTGGTTCACGCGGGTGATGCCGTTGGGCCCCAGCACCGTGCGTACGCGCGCCACGTCGCCCAGTCGGATGGCGGGCGCGTTGCGCGTCGCCACGATCGGCACGTCCATCAGGTCCGTCGTGCTCTGGAAGCGGCCGCGCGGGAAGAACACGCGAACGTCGTACTCGAAGTTGCCCTCGGCGTAGCGTGTTGCAACGCTACCATCGAGCGCCGTGCGCACGGCCGCGCCCACCTGCTGCACGTTCAGGCCGCGGGCACGCGCGCGCTCACGGTCAAGCTCGATGGAGAGCAGGGGAGAGCCCTCGTCCTGCGGATTCTGGAAGTTTTGCAGCCCGGGGACCCCCTGCACCCGGCGCACCACCGCCTGGCCGATCTCCTGCAGCGTCAGGATCTCGTCGCCGAGCACCGCCACGGAGACGGCCTCCCCGGTGGACGAGGTGCGGAGACCACGAATGCGCGGCGGCCGCACGCCGACGCGCGCGCCGGCAAGGCCACGGTTGTTGATGGATTCCTGCAGCGTCCGCACCCACTGGTCGGCACTCATCTTCCGCTGGCTCACGGGGTCGAGCAGGATGTCGAGCGAGCCGCGGCCGGCGCTGTTCGCCGAGAAGCCACCGAACAGGAAGCCACCGGCAGTGGCGAACACGGCCTGCACGTGCGGCATCTGCTCGACAATGCCCTCGATTTCCCGGGTGATGCGGTCCGTCTGCTGCGGTGTGGCGCCCGGCGCGAGTCGGATGAAGCCGCCCACCGAGCCGTCGTCTACCTGCGGCAGGAACTCGTGCGGGAGGCCGGGGACCCGCGAGAACACGAGGCCGGCCACGAGCAGCACCGAGCCGAGGACGATGAACT
>JAYQOZ010000435.1:0-1736 GCA_038145035.1 Gemmatimonadaceae bacterium
CGCATGCTAAGTGCATACGAGGCTTACATTTACCGGAGTGGGCCTGGGAGGAGTTGAACCTCCGACCTCACGCTTATCAGGCGTGCGCTCTAACCACCTGAGCTACAGGCCCGGCGAGCCTTGAAATAAAGCCAGCCGCGCCCCGCGGGTCAACCGGAATACGGATGACTTGCCGATTGCCGTCCGCGGCGTAGCATCGGCAGTATCCCGTCTTTCCCGACTGCCAGCCCCGCCGATGTTTGCCGCCGCCGAACGCCGACTGCACACCGTCACCGCCGAGGCCTACGACGAGGCCATCCCGGACCTCCGCTCCGCCCTGCTCTCGGCGCACTTCAAGTTCCGCGAATCCCCCGGATCCGTGCTCGTGGTGGTCTCCGGCGCCGATGGGGCCGGCAAGGGCGAGCTGGTGCACCGGCTCAACGAGTGGCTGGACCCGCGTGGCGTCGAGACCCACGCCTTCTGGGACTTCACCGACGAGGAACGGGAGCACCCGGCCATGTGGCGCTACTGGCGCGCCATGCCGGGTCGAGGCCGCGTCGGCATCCTCTTCGGCTCCTGGTACACGAGGCCGATCATCTGCCGCGTCCTCAAGCAGCAGAAGCGACGCAGCTTCGAGGCCGACCTGGAACGCATCGTCACATTCGAGCGCATGCTCACCGACAGCGGGACCCGGATCGTCAAGCTCTGGCTCCACTTGCCCAAGGAACACCAGCGCAAACGGCTCAAGGAGCTGGAACCGCTGGGGAGGCTTGGCCCGGACGACTGGAAGCACTTCAAGCGCTATGAGCGCTTCCGCGACGTTTCCCGGCAGGCCATGGAGCACACGCACAGGCCAAATGCGCCCTGGCTCATCATCGACGCCCGCGACCGCCGCTATCGGGAGCTCAGTGCCGGACACGCGCTGCTGGCGGCCCTGCGACCGCCGCGCGGACAGCGCGGCGGCGCCCGGAGCAAGGCGACCGTCAAGCGCGACTACGCGCCGGGTCCGGCCCGGCTCGAGACCCTGGACCTCTCGGCACGGCTCCGGAAGGGGGCCTACGAGCGGGAACTCAAGGCGCTGCAGTCGCGGCTGAGCAGCCTGGCCTGGGCCGCCCGCGAGGTCCGACACACCACCGTGCTGGTCTTCGAGGGCTGGGACGCCGGCGGCAAGGGGAGCGCCATCCGCCGCGTCACGCAGGCCATGGACCCGCGGCTCTACCGGGTGGTGGGAATCGCGGCGCCCAACGACGAGGAGCGGCGCCATCACTACCTCTGGCGCTTCTGGCGCCACGTGCCACGCGACGGTTCGTTCACGATCTTCGACCGCTCGTGGTATGGGCGCGTGCTGGTGGAGCGCGTCGAGGGCTTCGCCACGATGCCGGAGTGGGACCGCTCCTTCGGCGAGATCAACGACTTCGAGGCCCAGCTGGGTGCGCACGGCATCACGGTGGCCAAGTTCTGGCTGCACGTGAGCCCCGAGGAGCAGCTGCGGCGCTTCAAGGAACGCCAGCGCATCGCCTGGAAGCGCCACAAGATCACCGACGAGGACTGGCGCAACCGCGAGAAGTACCCGGCCTACCTCGAGGCGGTGGAGGAGATGCTGGACCGCTGCTCACCGCCGTCCGCCCCGTGGACGCTGATTGCCGCCAACGACAAGCGGCACGCCCGAATCGCCATCCTGCGCACCCTGGTCGAGCGGCTGGAGCAGGCCCTGAAACTCTGACGGGGGCGCCCCCCCGCGCCCCCCGAAGCCCCAC
>JAYQOZ010000436.1:0-1734 GCA_038145035.1 Gemmatimonadaceae bacterium
GGCCCCGGCCAACTGGGACGCCCCCGTGCTGATCTCGCACCACGATGCGCGCACCATCTACACCGGCACGAACATCCTCTGGAAGAGCACGGACCGCGGTGACACGTGGACGGCGCTCGGCGATCGCACCACCGGCATGGACCGCCGCACGTTGCCCATCATGGGCCGCATGCCCGACGCGGCCACCCGCTCACTCGACGACGGCGTACCGTATTGGCCGAGCGTCAGCGCCATCGCGGAGTCCCCGCGGGTGCGGAACGTGCTCTGGGTCGGCACCGACGACGGCAACCTCCAGCGCAGCGGGGACGGCGGCCGGACCTGGACGGAGCTCGCGGGACGGCTCGCGGGGCTCCCGCGTGGCTCGTGGATCAGCGGCATCGAGCTCTCGCGCCACGCGACGGGCCGTGCGTACGTGGTGGCCAACAACTATCGCAGCGGTGACAACGCCAACTATGTGTACCGCAGCGACGACGACGGCCGGACCTGGGCGCGCATTGACGGCGGCCTTCCTGCGGGCCGCGTCGCCCGCACGCTGCGAGAGGACCTCGTCAATCCGGACCTGCTGTTCCTCGGCACGGAGCTTGGGCTCTTCTGGAGCAACGACCGTGGGGCCACCTGGGCGGAGCTGCGCGGCGGGATGCCGTTGATGGCGCATAACGACCTCGTGATCCACCCACGCGAGCACGACCTCGTGCTCGGCACGCACTCGCGCGGTATCTGGATTCTCGACCATATGCGTGCGCTGCGAGAGCTCACGCCGGCGGTGGCGGCGCGGCCGCTGCATCTGTTCGGGATGCGTCCCGCCGAGCAGATCCGCTACCGCGATGCCCTCGGCCATACCGGCGACATCTTCTACACGGGGGAGAACCCACCGCAGGGCGCCATCATCGACTTCTGGCTCGCAGCGCCAGGCAAGGTGACGCTCGGCATCCACGAGGCGGGCGGGGCCGAGGTCGCGACGCTGTCCGTGGAGGGGAAGGCGGGGATCAACCGCGCCATCTGGAACCTGCGCTACGCCGGGAACGGCCCCTTCGTGCATCTCGGGCGCTATGAGGTGCGTGCCACGGCCGGTGCCGCCACGGCGACCGGGACACTGGAGGTACGCGAGGACCCGCGCATCCGCGTGGCGCCGGCGGTGCGTCGGGCCTACACGGAGACGATGCGCAGCCTGGCTACCCTTCGCGGCGAGGCGCGCGCGCTCGATGCCCGGGTGACCGCCGCGCTGCGCGCGCTGCGGTCCGATGCACCGGCGTCGCGCCGGGAGTCCCTGGCGGCACTCTCTGCGGAAACCTCGGAGCTCGCCTCGCGCGCGAGCCGACTCTACGGCGAGGCGGAGGCGGAGGTCGGCCCGCTGACCGCATTGCAGCGGGAGCAGGAGGCCTTCTATCGGCGTATGCTGGAGGAACTGCGCCGCGGCGCGCCCTGATCGGCAGGGCAGTGACCAGGCGCTTCCTGAAGATCGGGGCTCCTGTGACGCGGGCCGGGCCCCCTGTGGCCGCGCCGGACTATCGGTGCTTCCCCTAGGCAAATCGCGAAGTGGAGGTCGGGAAATGTCCGATGGCGCCGAGAGCGTGAATTGCGCGTATTGATGCTTGTAACATGCATCTTTTAACCTGGAGACCTCGATGTCGCGCAACCGCATGGCCACGTTGACTTTCCCCCTGCTCGTCCTTCTGCTCGCTGCGGCCTGCGGCGCGGCCGAGGATCGCAGCCCGCAGCAGTCCCCGTCCACGG
>JAYQOZ010000437.1:0-1719 GCA_038145035.1 Gemmatimonadaceae bacterium
CATAGCGCCCTGCGCGGCCTGTCGCCGCCGTGAGGGCATCCATGCAGGAGTGCATCCTTTGCAGGAACCGCAGCCGTGGTGGCGGAAGGAAGCGGACCCGTCCGTATGGCCGGTGTTCGAGGACTTCCGGGTTTTCCTCAAGCTCTGTTGGCGGCACCTCAAGCTGCCCGCGCCCACCCCGATCCAGCTCGACATCGCCCACTACCTCCAGCATGGCCCGCGCCGCGCGGTCATCGAGGCGTTCCGCGGTGTCGGCAAGTCGTGGATCACCAGCGCCTTCGTGTGCTGGCTGCTTCTCCGCGACCCACAACTGAATATCCTGGTGGTCTCCGCCTCGAAAGAGCGCGCCGACCAGTTCACCACGTTCACGCTCCGCCTGATCGCGGAGATGGACCTGCTGCAGGACCTCTATCCACGCCCAGACCAGCGCAACTCGAAAATCGCCTTCGACGTTGCACCCGCCGAGCCGGATCACGCGCCCTCGGTGAAGTCTGTGGGCGTGTTGGGCCAGATGGCTGGCTCCCGCGCTGACATCATCATCCCTGATGACGTCGAGGTGCCGAACAATTCCGAGACGCAGACGATGCGAGAGAAGCTCGCGGAGCGCGTCAAGGAGTTCGACGCCATCGTGAAGCCGGGAGGGCGCGTCCTGTACCTCGGGACGCCGCAGACGGAGGAGTCGCTCTACAACCTCCTCGCGGAGCGCGGATACGAGGTGCGCGTCTGGCCCGCCCAAGTCCCCTCGCTGGCCTCTCGGGCCAACTATGGGGACAGGTTGGCTCCCATCGTGGCGTCCATGCCGTTCGAAGCGGACTGGAATGGCCACGGTGGGGCCACCGACCCCCGCCGGTTCAACCGGATGGAGCTCGTGGAGCGCGAGGGGAGCTATGGCCGGTCGGGCTACGCCCTCCAGTTCATGCTGGACACGCAGCTTTCCGACCAAGATCGCTACCCGCTCAAGCTCTCGGACCTCCTGATCCGGTCGAACGACCGCGATCTAGGGCCGGAGAAGGTGGTGTGGGCCAACGACCCCCGCCTCCGCATCCCCGACCTGCCCCTCGTGGGCTTCAGCGGGGACTACTGGCTGGCCCCGTTCGAGTACGGCCGGCACGCCGAGACGGGCGCGGTGCGCCTCCACGCCTATCAGGGCTCTGTCCTCGCCATCGACCCCTCGGGCCGGGGCAAGGACGAGACGACGTGGTGCGTCGTGAAGATGCTCCACTCGCAATTGTTCCTGATGGAGATGGGGGCGAGCCGGGACGGCTACTCCGACGCCACCCTGCAGGCCATCGCGGACTGCGCGAAGCGCCACAAGGTGAACCAAGTCATCTGCGAGCCCAACTTCGGCGACGGCATGTTCACCAAGCTGCTCTCTCCGTTCCTCCTGCGGACCTACCCGGTGTCCATCGAGGACGCCCCGAGGGCCACGCAGCAGAAGGAGAAGCGCATCCTCGACGTGCTGGAGCCGGTCATGAACCAGCACCGGCTGATCGTTGACCGATCGGTCGTCGATTGGGACATCCAGTCCACCGCCAGCCTCCCCGAGGACGTCCGCAAGAACTACCGCTTGTTCCACCAGATGACCCGCCTGACGAAAGAGCGGGGGGCGCTGGTGCAGGACGACCGCATCGACTGTCTCGCCATCGCCGTCGCGTACTGGGTGGAGAGCATGGATGCGGAGATCGACAATCAGATGGAAGTCCCCCGGCAGGAAGCCCA
>JAYQOZ010000438.1:0-1697 GCA_038145035.1 Gemmatimonadaceae bacterium
GCCATGCCTCCTCGCCATCGGCGGCGGCCGTGACCTCATGGCCGTGGGCGGCCAGCACCGCGGCGAGCCTCGCGGCACGCAGGTCGCGCATCGGGATGTCGTCGTCTGCCAGCAGGATTCGCATGCCGCTCACCACCTGAGGGTTCCAGCGCGGATGGCGGTGCGGGGCAGGCCACTGCCTGCACGCTGCGTCGCCGTCCAGGCCACGACGAGACGCTCGCCCCGCAGCGCCACGCGGGGGGTGCGGGCCTCCCCGGTCTCGTCGGACGCGGGGATGCGATATTCGAAAATGTGGCCCTGCAGGCGCGACAGGGCGAGCCCGATCCGCGGCAGGCGACTGTTGGGATCCTCGTACGCGACCACGACCGTGTCGCCGCGCGAGGCCACCGAGGCCGCCGAGGGTCGGTCGCCGTAGACGATGGGCACCGGCTCGTGAAAGAGCGCACCGCGCTCCATCGTGTGCGTGAAGAACAGCCCCGCGCCCTCGCGGGCGTCGAGGTAGTAGACCACGTGCACGTAGCCGTTGAGGGAGTCGGCGGCGATGAAGGGCGTCGGACGGTCGCAGCCGGCGCGGCCCACGTCGGCACTGTCGGCGACCACCGCGGGATTCCACGTGGTCCCGGCGTCGTCGGAGCGTGCCACCAGCAGGCGCACGCTGGAATCGGGACGCACGGAGAACCAGGAGACGTAGGCCTCGTCGCCCGGGGCGCGTGTGGCGCGGCGCGAGTCCACGCAGGCCAACGAGTCCGCCGGCCAGCTCGGCGGCACCCAGGCTTCGATGCGCAGCAGCGAGTCCCCGACGAGATCGATCCGCACGGCGTCGGACAGCGCGCCCGCCTCACGGGTGACCTGCGCGTCCCAGCGCACCGGCTGCGGGACGCAGGCGACGGCGGTGAAGACGAGGGCAAGGAGCGGGTGGCGCATATGCCTGAAGTATCGCCGCGGGGGGGTTTAGATTTCCACGTCTTCGCTCCCTCAGCCCGAAATCCGATGCCTACGTACTCGCCGAACGGCGTCCGCCAGCTGCCGCCGACCGTGAATGAGCCGGTCCGCAGCTATGCCCCCGGTTCCCCAGAGCGCGTCTCGCTACAGGCCCGCCTTGCCGCCATGGAGACGGAGCGCCCCGACATCCCCGCCGTCATCGACGGCAAGGAAGTCCGCCACAAGGGCAGCACGAGCAACGCCAGGTCGCCGCACAAGCACCGCCACGTCACCGCCACGGTGCACGCGGCGACGACGAAGGACGTGCAGGCCGCCATCGCCAGCGGCCAGCGGGCCTGGAGGGAATGGAGCGAGTGGAGCTGGGAGGAGCGCGCGGCCGTGTTCCTCAAGGCCGCCGACCTGCTGGCGGGCCCGTGGCGCGACACCATCAACGCCGCCACGATGCTCGGGCAGTCGAAGACCGTCTACCAGTCGGAGATCGATGCCGCCTGCGAGATGACGGACTTCTTCCGCTTCAACGTGGCCTTCGCCCGCGAACTCTGCGCCGAGCAGCCGATCAGCGCCCCGGGCATGTGGAACCAGAGCGAGTATCGCCCGCTCGAGGGCTTCGTGTACGCCGTGACGCCCTTCAACTTCACGGCCATCGGCGGCAACCTGCCCACCGCACCGGCCCTGATGGGCAACGTGGTGCTCTGGAAGCCCGCCGCCGCCGCGATGCTTTCGGCCTGGTACACGCTGCAGCTGCTGCACGAGGC
>JAYQOZ010000439.1:0-1695 GCA_038145035.1 Gemmatimonadaceae bacterium
ATTCGCGCAGAACAACGTGATCGGCGATCCGGGCGAGGGCACGGGCGGCGTCGCGGACGCGCTCCGCCAGCGCAACATGTTCTTCTTCTCCGGCGACATGGGCTGGTCGGAGCAGGTGCTGGCCCACGAGATGGTGCACGTGTTCCAGTACGACATCTTCGGCCGCGGGCAGGCCGGCGGCGGCCTGCAGCAGCTGGCGCAGGTGGGGCCGCCACTCTGGTTCATGGAAGGCATGGCGGAGTACCTCTCCGTCGGCCCCACGCACGTCTATACGGACGCCATCATGCGGGACGCCGCGCTGAACGGGAACATCCCAAGCGTGGATGACATGACCCGTCGGCCGGAGGAGTACTTCCCCTACCGCTTCGGCGAGTCCTTCTGGCAGTACGTCGGCGGCCGCTGGGGCGACGAGATCGTCGGCGAGATCATGAATGCGGCGCCGTCGCTTGGCATCGAGCGGGCGTTCCGGCGCTACACGGGCACCGACCTCGAGGTGCTGGGCGACGAATGGAAGGAGCACGTGCAGGCTGCGTACCTGCCCGAGATCCCGAACCTTGAGCGGCCGCGTCGCGTGGCCAGCGCGTTGCTGAACGAGCGGCGCACCGGCGGCCTGATCCCCGTCTACGTGGCGCCCGCCCTCTCGCCGGATGGCCGGCAGATCGCGTTCATCTCGATGGGCTCCCTGCTGCGCGCCGAGGTCTTCCTCGACCTCTATCTCGCGGACGCCACAACCGGCAAGCGCATCACGCGCCTCACCAAGAGCCAGCTGGACCCGGAGTTCGAGGAGCTGCGCTTCGGCTATTCACAGGGCGCCTTCTCCCCGGACGGCCGCCAGTTCGTGTTCACGGCGCAGCGGCAGGGCAAGGACGTGCTCTACATCCACGACGTCCGCCGCAACAGGACCGTGCGTCGCCTCGACACGCCCCTGGTGCAGATGCTCGGGCCCTCGTGGTCGCCGGACGGCCGGCAGATCGTGTTCTCCGGCACCGTCGGCGGGATGAGCGACCTCTACATCGTCGACGCCGACGGCAGGAACCTGCGCCGGCTGACGCAGGATCCCTATGGCGACCTGCAGCCGCAATGGTCGCCGGACGGCAGAACCATCGTGTTCGCCAGCGAGCGCGGCCCGCAGTCCAACCTGGAGGAGCTCGACTTCGGCCCGTGGCGGCTCAGCACCTATGACCTCGAGACGGGCGACATCGAGGTCATCCCCGGCCAGGACGGCAAGAACCTGAACCCGATGTGGGCGCCGGACGGGCAGTCCATCGCGTTCATCAGCGACCGCACGGGCATCCCGCAGCTGTTCCTCTACGACCGCGGCGACCGCCAGCACTACCAGCTGACCAGGTTCGTGGGCGGCGTCTTCTCGCTCACCGAGCACAGCCCGGCCATCACCTGGGCCCGGCAGGCGGACAAGCTTGCATTCACGTATCACGATGACGGTGAGTACTCGATCTGGAGCATCGTCGACCCGCGAGCGCTGAAGAAGGAGCCCTTCGTGCCGGCGGCGGCGCGGCCGGTGATCGCACAGGCCCAGCCGGACAGCGCGGCGCAGGCACGTGCCGCGGCCGGGGCCCGCATTGGGGAGATCGCACGGGCCGCACCCGACCGCAGCGCGCAGCCGCGGGCCCAGCGCACGGCGCCCGAGCGGCGGCGCGCCGTGTACCTCGGCGCCGACGGCTGGCGGCCCGCGGC
>JAYQOZ010000440.1:0-1691 GCA_038145035.1 Gemmatimonadaceae bacterium
CATAATGGCTGGCTCTCCCGATGACATGGTAGCTAAATGATATCATATAGAAATCGTCGTGTCAAGCACAGCTCTTTCACCACATCCACGAAGGGACCCAGCACGTTGCGGACTCGCAGCGCTGAATCCACTTTAGGCACGGGAAGAGGACCTCATTTCTGCGTCACTGCTATAGATGATCTGCGTACACTGCTCGACCCCAGTTCCTGAAGAGGCAAAGTTCTGCCATAGCTGTGGTTCGATGGTCTCCGACGCGGGGGGCCAGGCCGCTGCGACGGCGGCCATGGATCGGTCTGCGTTTGCGCATATGGAGCGCATTCTCCGTGACGAGACGAAGGGCGAGTATACCGTCGGCAGGATGCTGGGACGCGGCGGCATGGCCGTCGTGTACCTCGCCGAGGAGACGCGGCTCGGGCGCAAGGTGGCGCTCAAGGTGTTGCCCCCGGAACTCACGTTCGGCCACGGCGTCGATCGCTTCCTGCGCGAGGCCAAGACGGCCGCGACGCTGGACCATCCGCACATCATTCCCATTTACCGCATCGCCTCGGGCGGCAAGCTCTTCTGGTACGCGATGAAGTACCTCGAGGGCCAGTCGCTCGAGGACGTGTTGCGCGAGCGCGGCAAGTTCACGGTCGAGGAGACCATCGAGGTGCTGGACCAGGTGGCCGACGCGCTGGACTACGCGCACGAGCACCAGGTCATCCACCGCGATATCAAGCCCGCGAACGTGATGCTCGACAGCCGGAACCGCGTGATCATCACCGACTTCGGCATTGCGAAGGCGCTGTCGGAGGGCGCACTCACCGCGTCGGGCTCGGTGATCGGCACGCCGTACTTCATGAGCCCGGAGCAGGGCATGGGCAAGCCGGTCGCCGGCGCCGCGGACCAGTACTCCGTGGCGGTGATGGCGTACCGCATGCTGGCCGGCCACATCCCCTACGACGGCGACTCGGCCATCGACATCCTGCACAAGCACTGCATGATGGAGGTGCCGCGTCTCGATACGGAGATGCCGGAGATCCCGAAGCACGTCGCGGATGCGATCGAGAAGGCGATGGCCAAGAAGGCGGATGAGCGTTTCAAGGACATCCGCACCTTCGTGAAGGCCATCAAGGACCCAGGGCTCCAGTACACGCGGGCCAGCGCGGCGACGGTGGTGATCGACGCGAAGGACGTGGAGAAGGCAAACAGCGGCCCCAGGCTACAGGCGGCCACGAAGGCGGCGGCCGGCAGTGCGGATCGCACGATGGTGGCTTCGCCGCCATGGGGTTCCAAGTCCGTGGCCAAGCCGGCCCCGGCCAAGAGCAAGGCACCGCTGATTGCGGCGGTGCTCGTGCTGGTCGGCGGTGGCGGTGGCTTCGCCTCGTGGAAATTGCTGGGCAGCTCGGCGCCGACCACGCCGGCGACCTCGTCCTCGCCGACTGCAACACCGCCGACGACCTCCGGCACGCAGACGCCGACCACCGCCATCGGTGCGCCGGAAGGGATACAGGGGCCCGTCTCGCCGATTGCGCAGGGCGACGCGGCCCAGCCCGCTGGCGGCACGCAGCCGACGGTGAACCCAGCAGCGCCGGTGGCCACGCCGCCGGCGAACACGGCATCACCGACGAAGAGTGCGCCGCCGCGGACGCAGACGGCCACGTCGCCTCGGACCCAGCCACAGGCGCCGGCTCGCACCGAGGCGGCCGCGG
>JAYQOZ010000441.1:0-1657 GCA_038145035.1 Gemmatimonadaceae bacterium
CTGCCGCAGTGGCGGCAGCGGGATCGGCATGACCGCCAGGCGGTAGTACAGGTCCTCACGGAAACGGCCGGCGGCAACCGCCGAGGCGAGGTCCTCCGATGAGGCGGCGATGACGCGCACGTTCGGCGTGATCTCGTCCCGCCCGCCAACGCGGCGGAAGCCCTTGCCCTCGAGCACGCGCGCGAGCTGGGGCTGCTGTTTGGGGTCGAGGTCGCGGCTCTCATCGAGGAAGATCGTGCCGCCGTCGGCGATCTCGAAGGCACCGAGCTTGGTCTCTATGTCAGGCTCGCTGCCGCCCTCCACGCCGAAGAGCTCCGGGTCAAGCGACTCGGGGCGCAGCGCGGCGCAGTTGACCTCGACGAAGGGCTTCGCGGCCCGCGGGCTCTGGGCGTGCAGCAGCTCGGCCGCGCGCCCCTTGCCGGCACCGCGCTCCCCGAGGATCAGCGCCGTGGTCCGCTCGCTGGCGCTCAGCCGCTGCAGCTGGGCCTGCAGTTCACGCATCGACGGCGAGGAGCCGAAGACCAGTCCGCCGTCCGCGCCGCGCCTGTCATTCAGCAGCCGCGTCATTCGGCGCAGCTGCGCCTTCTCCAGCGCTCGCTCGGCGGCTGCCTTGAGATGGCTCAGGTCCACCGGCTTGGTGAGGAAGTTCTCGGCACCCCGGTGCAGGGCGTCCACGGCCATCGCCACGTCACCGTGCGCGGTGACCATGACGACCACGGGATCATGCTCCCGAATGGCGCTCAGGACGTCGAATCCCGTCATGTCCGGCAGGCGCACGTCGAGGAGCACCAGGTCGGGGCGCATCCGCCTGAAGGCGGCGATGCCCTCGGCACCCAAGTGCGCCTCGATCACCGTGTGCTGGCCGTCGTGCCGAAAGAACAGCGCGAAGGCGGTCGCGATGGCCACTTCGTCATCGATGATCAGGATGCTGGCCATGGGAAATTCAAGGAAGTTTGGTGAGGGGTTGCGTATGAAGATGCGCCGCGCACCGGAGGGCGCAATGCCCGTTCGCTAGGGTCGCGGGGCCAGGAATACAGCCGCCGCCGGTACCACCTCGGCACTGAGTATCGGCCGCGCAAGCAGTTCGCCGTCAGCCTCCGCCGGCGTACCCGCTGGCGCCTCGATCCGGATGCAGCGGCCCCGCGCGGTCCACAGCCGACGATCCAGTGGAAACCGGCCCCGCAGCATCCGCGACGCCAGTAGCAACGCGTCGCCGACCCCCTCGGGGGACAGGAGGCACACGTCGAGCAGCCCGTCGTCGGGGCGTACTCCCGGACCAAGCCGGAAGCGGCCGCTCATCACCGCCCCGACATTGGCGATCATGGCGAGGCTGACCTCGCGCGTCTCCTCACACCCGTCCACCGCGACCCGCACGGGGAAGGGCCGCGCGGCCATCGCGGCGCGCGCCGCGCTCAGCACATAGGCGCCCACCCCGTAGCGACGCTTGGCCGCCGGCGACGCGCCGGCAATCATCGCTGCGTCCAGACCGAGTCCGGCGGCCAGCGAGAAGAATCGGCCGTCGTCCATGCGGGCGAGGTCGATCGTGACGCGGCGCGCCCTCGCGAGCCCCCCCACCGCCCCCGACACGTTGAGCGGGATGCCGAGATGCCGCGCGAGCTGGTTGCCGGTGCCTCCCGGCAGGATGCCGATCGGCACC
>JAYQOZ010000442.1:0-1635 GCA_038145035.1 Gemmatimonadaceae bacterium
CTGGCACGTGGTCCTGAAGTCCGCGGCGCCGGCGCCGCTCACGCGGCTGTTGCGTGGGGTCATGACCGGCCCTGAGCTCCCGAGTGTCCACGATCTACGCCTCGTGGCCGACCGGGACCCGGTGAGCCTGCTGTAGCACACTGGCCCCGGCCCGCCCCGGCCCGGCGCAGCTCGGCGCGCAGCCCGGCGCCGCCCAGATCCGGTCCCGGATGCGTTGAATCCCCCCTCGCGAAGGGCGAGATTTCAGGATGACGCAAAGCATCCCCCTCGCCTCCGACGCCCGCGAGCGCTTCCTGATGGAAATCGCCGCCGTGGTGCCCCCGGATCGGATTGCCGAGGTGCACTTCTTCCCACCGCTTCGGCAGGGCACGCTGGAGACTGGCGTGGCCGTGATTGCCGCCATGCCGGTCGGGGCCAGCCTCGAGGACGCCGAGCCGCCCGCCGAGTTCCCGGAGGGCGCGTCCCTCTCGTCTCGGCACGTGGTCTACACGGGCCGCTATCGCTGGACCCGCAAGGGCCCGGACCGCGGCAAGTGGGAGTGCGAGGTGAAGGCCGAGGCCGACGCCCCGCTGCTCACGGTGGACGCCGTGGTTCAGGGCGTCATGGCCCGGGCCGAGGAGCCCTACGAGTCCGAGCGGATGGCGGGCGATGTCGCCCGCGAGCGGATCGCCGAAACCCAGCGTCGGTGGCAGACCACCCCGTAGTCGCGCGATTCGTCGCGTACCTGCGCGAGCACAACCTGCCCGTCACGGCGCAGCGGCTCGCCATCGCCGAGGTGCTGCTCACGTCCGAGCGGCATCTCTCGGCGGAGGAACTCGCCGAGGAGGTGAGCGCGCGTGGCCGGAGCGTGGGCACGGCCACGGTCTACCGCACCATCGACACGCTGCTCGAGAGCGGGCTCGTCATCGAACGTGACTTCGGGGAAGGCTTTCGCCGTTTCGAGCCTACCCGCGACGTGCCGAACCACGAGCACCTCGTGTGCACGCAGTGCGGCAAGGTCGAGGAGTTCCGCGACGAGCGTCTCGAGCGCATGACGACCATCGTGGCCGAATCGCGCGGGTTTGCGCGGCAGCGGCACCGGCTGGTGATCCACGGCATCTGCCGGGACTGCCAGCGCGGGGCGCAGCCAGCCGCGGTCCCCACCCCCTTCGGACGACGCTAGATGGAACCCACCGCCTCCCTTGGCATCCTGATCGCCTTCAGCGCCGGCCTGCTCAGTTTCCTGAGCCCCTGCGTGCTGCCGCTCGTGCCCTCGTATGTCACGTTCATCACCGGGATGAACCTCGAGGACCTGCAACGCTCGCGGCGGACCACGCTGGTGCACGCCACGCTGTTCGTGCTGGGGTTCACGCTGATCTTCCTCGCGCTGGGAGCGGGGGCGACGGTGTTCGGGCAGCTGATGCTGCGCTACCGCGACGTGATTTCGCGTGCGGGTGGCGTGTTGATCATGGTCTTCGGCCTCTACCTGTTGGGGGCCTTCAACCTGTCCTTCCTGATGAAGGACACACGGCTGCATCTCGCCAACAAGCCGCTGGGCTACCTCGGCACGCTGGTGGTCGGCATCGCCTTCGGCGCCGGCTCAAACGCGGCGCTCGGCGCCGGCGCCGCGGCGGTCTCTGCTGGCGAGCTCACGCG
>JAYQOZ010000443.1:0-1594 GCA_038145035.1 Gemmatimonadaceae bacterium
TATACACGCTTTCCCGGCGTGCGCCTTCAACCGCTCGGCCACCTGTCCTGAGGTGTCGCCGGGAGCGTGGCCCCCGGAAACGACGACGCGCCGGCACAGCCAGCGCGTCGGGTGCTGCACGGACAGGGAGAGATTCGAACTCTCGATACCGTTGCCGGTATGCCGGTTTTCGAGACCGGTGCCTTCAACCACTCGGCCACCTGTCCAACAGAGGGCGAAAGCTACACGGGGGCTGGGGTCGGTTCAACGGGCTCCGGGAACTCGATGCGGCCGCCAGCGCTTCGGCTCTCGAGTGTTTACCGCCCGTTCGCCGTTCCTGCTGCACCGTGGGCGTCGCCACCGGCGTCGGCCGCTGGCAGCGCCTGCCGTGGCGCTCCTGCTGCTCGGCTCGGCACTGGGGGCCCAGGAGCGCAGCCTCCCCACCGATAGCTTCCCGCCGCCGATGCGCGCGGTGTCCGCCATCGTGGCGCCACGCTACATCGCCGAGGACCGGAGGGACGCCTTCGGCGAGGCGAGCCGCGTCCTTGGGGCGCTGCGCATTCGCCGTGGGATGGCGGTGGCGGACATCGGGGCCGGCGAGGGCTACTTCGTGGAACGCCTCGCGTCGCGCGTCGGGGTGCAGGGCCAGGTCCTCGCGGTGGACATCGCGCCCTCCTATCTCGCCCTGCTGCGCGAGCGCGTGGCCCGGAGCGGTTGGTCCAACGTGCAGGTGATCGACGGACTGGCGCACGACCCGCGCCTGCCCGCCGACGGCGTCGACGCCGCGCTCCTCGTCCACATGTACCACGAGGTGACGCAGCCCTTTGGCCTGCTGTATCACCTGGCGTTTGCGCTGCGGGACGATGGACTCGTGGGCGTGGTCGACGCCGAGGCGCCCACCGATCGGCACGGCACGCCGAGTCGGCTGCTGCGCTGCGAGTTCCAGGCCATGCGCTACCGCTACCTGCGGCGCGCCCGGCTGGAGGACGGTGCCTACCTGATGGTCTTCCGGGCACCGAAGGCGGCGCGACGCCTCGGCACCGCGGCCGATGTCCGCATGGCGGTGGCCGAGGCCGACTGCCGCGCCTGACAGGGCACGGCGGGCTGCCGCCGCAGCGGCGGCCACCCGTGCCCCGGCGCTACCCCTCGCCGCCGCGACGCTCCCGAAAGAACGCGCTGAGCAACGCGCCGCACTCCTGCTCCCGCACCCCGCCCTGTACCTCGGGCCGGTGGTTGAGCCGGGTGTTCCGCAACAGGTCGTAGACGGACCCCGCCATGCCGGCCTTGTCGTCCCAGGCGCCGAAGACCACGCGGCCCACGCGCGAGAGCACGATCGCACCGGCACACATCGCGCAGGGCTCCAGCGTGACGTAGAGCGTAGCGGTCGTGAGCCGCGCATCGCCGATGGCGTAGGCCCCGCCCTTCAACGCGCGCATCTCGGCGTGCTGCGTCGCGTCCTTCGAGGCGACCATGGCATTCGCGCCGCGCGCCATGATCTGGCCGTTGTGCACGAGCACCGCGCCCACCGGCACCTCGCCGGCCCGCGCGGCCCTGGCCGCCTCCTTGAGGGCCTCGTCCATCCAGAAGGCGTCCTCCTCGGCCCGGGAGGCAAAGG
>JAYQOZ010000444.1:0-1590 GCA_038145035.1 Gemmatimonadaceae bacterium
GCGCGCGGATCGCCTGCACCGCGGCCGCCGCCCCGGTGAGCGTGGTGATGCAGGGCACGCCCGCATTGGTGGCCGCCCGCCGCAGCGCCCGGTCGTCGAAGAAGGACTCCCGGCCGTAGGGCGTGTTGATCACCAGGTCGATGCTGCCGTTCACGATGTGGTCCGCCACGTTCGGCCGGTTCTCGTTCACCTTGAACAGCACCTCGACCTCGAGCCCGTGCTCTTCCAGGTACGCCGCCGTCCCCTTCGTGGCCGTAAGGCTGAAGCCCAGCGTCGCCAGGTCGCGCGCGATCGGCAGGACCGCCGCCTTATCGTTGTCGTTGACCGAAATGAAGACGGTGCCGCTCTCGGGCAGGCCCTGGCCCGCGCCCTGCATCGCCTTGATGAAGGCCACGCCGAAGCTGTCGGAGCCACCCATGACCTCGCCGGTGGACTTCATCTCCGGCCCGAGCAGGGTATCCACTCCCTGGAACCGCACGAACGGGAAGACGGGGCTCTTGACGAACACGCCTGCGGGACGCAGATCCTCCGTGTAGCCCAGGTCGGCCAGTGTCCGGCCGGCCGCCACGCGGGCGGCCACCTGCGCCAGGGGGACGCCGGTCGCCTTGGAGATGTAGGGCACGGTCCGGGACGACCGCGGGTTCACCTCCAGCACGTAGACGATGTCGTCTTTCATGGCGAACTGGATGTTCATGAGGCCCACGACGTCCAGCGCCCGGCCAATCCGCCGGGTGTACTCGCGCATGGTCTGGACGTGCCGGTCCTGCACCAGGAATGGCGGCACAACGCAGGAGCTGTCGCCGGAGTGGATGCCCGCCTCCTCGATGTGCTCCATGATGCCGCCGATCACGACGGTCCCCGAGGCGTCGACCACCGCGTCCACGTCGAACTCGAACGCGTCCTCGAGGAACCGGTCGATGAGCACGGGCCGATCGTGCGACACGTCCACCGCCCCGCTCATGTACCCATCCAGCGCCTGCGAGTCGTACACGATGGCCATGCCCCGGCCGCCGAGGACGTACGACGGCCGCACGACCACGGGATACCCGATCCGCTCGGCCACCGCGCGCGCCTCCTCCCGGGAGACCGCCGTGCCGCTTTCCGGCTGCGGGATACCGAGATCCCAGAGGAGCTTCGAGAAGCGCTCGCGATCCTCGGCCAGGTCAATCGAATCCGGTGAGGTGCCGAGGATGGTGACGCCCGCTTCCTGGAGCGCCAGGGCCAGCTTGAGCGGCGTCTGGCCGCCGAACTGCACCACGCAGGACACGTCGGCGCCGGCAGACCGCTCCTTTTCGATGATCGCCATGACGTCCTCGAACGTCAGGGGCTCGAAGTAGAGGCGGTCGGCCGTGTCGTAGTCCGTCGACACCGTCTCCGGGTTGCAGTTGACCATCACCGTCTCGAAACCCTCCTTCCGGAGGCCGAAGACGGCGTGACAGCAGCAGTAGTCGAACTCGATGCCCTGGCCGATGCGGTTCGGGCCGCTCCCGAGGATCACGACCTTGCGGGCCGCGGTCGGTTCCGACTCGCAGGCCTCCTCGTAGGTGCCGTACATGTACCGCGTGAAGGACTCGAACTCCGCCGCGCAGG
>JAYQOZ010000445.1:0-1589 GCA_038145035.1 Gemmatimonadaceae bacterium
GTGAGCGGTGCGGGGGGGGGCCTCGCGCAGGGGGGGGCGGCCCCCAGGGGCGCCGGTGTGCTGGTCACCGGCGAGGTGGGGGTGATGGTGAACGAGGAGGACCACCTGCGGGTGCAGGTCTTCCGCTCCGGTTTCGACGTGCCGGGGGCCCTCCGGAAGGCCGAGGGCCTGGACCGGGACCTCGCCGAGGCCCTGCCGTTCGCGTACCACCACGAATTCGGCTTCCTCACGGCCTGCCCGACGAACACGGGAACTGGCCTCCGCGCCTCGGTACTCATCCACCTGCCGGGGCTGGTCCTGACCCAGGAGATCGGGAAAGTGCTCCAGGGGCTCCAGCACATGGGGCTGACCTACCGCGGCCTATACGGTGAAGGGAGCGAAGTGCTCGGCAACCTGTTCCAGATCTCCAACCAGACGACGCTGGGACGGAGCGAGGAGGACCTGGCCGACCAGCTGGTCCGGGTCGTGCGGCGCGTGATTGAGCGGGAGCAGGAGGCCCGTGGCGTGCTTTCACGTGACGCGGGGTATATTATCGAGGACAAGCTGTGGCGCGCGTACGGCACCCTGCGACACGCGCGGAATCTGCCGGCAGAAGAGTCGATGAACCTGCTCAGTGGGCTCCGCCTGGCCGTGGGGATGGGCCTCGTCACCGGGCTCAGTGTGTATACGCTCAACAAGCTCCTGATCTTCAGCCAGTCGGCGCACCTGTCCCACGCAGCGGGCCGGGTACTCACCGAGGGCGAGGCGAACCTGGCGCGGGCCCGCTACGTGCGTCAGATACTCGCCAACGAGGCACGCCTTCCCGGTTGACCCCCGGGGAGCGCAGCAGTCGAGGCAACGGATGAACGGCTACAACTTCACGGAGCGCGTACGAAAGGTGCTGGCGATGGCCCGCGAGGAGGCGGCGCGCCTGCACCACGAGTACGTCGGCACGGAGCACATCCTCCTGGGGCTGATCCGCGAGGGCGAGGGCGTCGCCGCCGCGGTGCTCCAGAACCTCAGCGTGGATCTCGAGGAGGTCCAGCAGAAGATCGAGGAGACGGTGAAGAAGGGCAAAGCCGCCCAGGCCACCGGTCCCGACCTGCCGTATACGTCGCGCGCCAAGAAGGTCCTGGAGCTCGCCATGGGCGAGGCCCGAGAACTCAACCACTCCTATGTGGGCACGGAGCACCTGCTCCTGGGCCTGCTGCGCGAGGAGAAGGGCATCGCGGCGCAGGTGCTCACCGACGCCGGCGTGAACCTCGAAGCCGCCCGCGCCGAGACGCTGCGCCTGCTCGGCACGGAGATGCCGCAGGGGCAGGGAGGCGCCGCCCCGGGCACGCCGCAGACGCCTGCCGCGGCAAAGGGTGAGAAGAAGTCCAAGACGCCGGCGCTCGTCCACTTCTGCCGCGACCTGACGCTGCTGGCGGCCGAGGGGCAGCTGGACCCGACCATCGGACGCGCCAAGGAGATCGAGCGCGTGATGGAGGTGCTGTCGCGCCGCAAGAAGAACAACCCGGTGCTCATCGGCGAGCCGGGCGTGGGCAAGACGGCGATCGTGGAAGGCCTGGCCCAGCTCATCGCGAACAACGAGTGCCCGGATTCGCTGC
>JAYQOZ010000446.1:0-1563 GCA_038145035.1 Gemmatimonadaceae bacterium
GGGTCTCTGCTTACCCCCGCCGGGCCCGGCCCGGCGGGGCGGGGGGGGCCCCCGCCCGAATCGCTCTCCGCGTTCCGCGAGTGGCGCAGCGACATGGGCGAGGCAAGCGCCGGGGCCAGTGCGGAGGATTTCGAGGATGTGGCGCCGGCGCGATGGCGACAGGATGGCGCGCCGCGCTTCAATGTCGAGACCGAGCGCCTGCTAGATGTGCTTCGCATCGATCGCATCCAGGGCGTGTTCACGGGCATTGGCGCGGTGTATCGCTTCCGGGATGCAGCGCCCGGCTGGACCGTCCGCAGCGCGGCCGGCTTCGCCTGGCAGGAGCAGGCCGTCCGTGGACGTGCGGTGGTCGAGTATCGACGCGATCGCACGACGACGGCGCTGCGCGCCGTGCGCTCACTCGACCTCACGAACGATTTCCGCAATCCGTACGATTCGGGCTCCACGACCGCCGCCTTCTTCGGTCGCGACGACTATGACTATGTCGATCGCCGTTCGCTGCAGCTCCAGGTGGCGCGACGATTTGGCTCGCGACTCGACGGTGCCCTGCGGCTGGAGACGGGGTTCGTGGAGGACCGTGATCCGACCGTGCACCTGCGCGAGAGTCCCGTCGGGCTTGGACGGCCGTTCCGTCCGAACCGCGCAGTTGTCGGAGGCCGCTACTATCGCAACGCCACCGTGCTCGAATGGAATCCCGACGTGGCCCTCGAGTTCCTGCGCACGGGCGTCGGGGCCCGCCTCTCCTACGAGCGTGCCGATGGCGAGCTCCGCTACCAGCGTGCGGAGGGGCGATTCACGGTTCGGGCAAACGCGGGCCCGTTTGCCGTGGGGTCACGCCTCGATGTCGGCATCGTCAGTCCCGGAGCCCCGCCGCAGCAGTTCCTCGAGCTCGGCGCGAATCAGAACCTGCCCGGCTACGCGTACAAGGAATTCGCGGGCGATCAGGCGGCGGTGCTGCGCGGCCAGGCGTTCTGGGGGTTCGGGACTCTCGCCGCCCCGCTGCGGGTGACCCGGCGGCTCTGGTTGCCGCCGCTGGCCCCGGGATTGGCGCTCGGGCTCCAGGCGGGATACGTCCGCGCGTCGACCCCGACAGCCCTCGCGACCACGCAGCTCCTCGGCTCCGCCCCCACCGGGCACGTGCGGTCCTCGGCCTCACTCACCCTTCGGGCGCTCGGGCAGTCGCTCGGACTGGGCATCGCCCGCCCGCTGGACTATCCTGCAGCATGGCGATGGGTGCTCGAGTTCGGGCAGCGGCTGTAGCCGCCGGCGCAGGCGCATTGGTGGCGCTGACCGGGGCCTGCGAGGGCCCGCGGCACGCCGAGGCGGCCCGCACACCGTTTGAGCAGGTGGTGCTGGACTCGACGGCCGCCGACTCGGCCGCCTTCGCCACCTTGCCCGGGCGCCTGGCCACGTGGATGGACATCCGCGACCGGATTGCCCCGGAGGCCCGCGCGGCACTGTCGTTTGCCGAGTGCCGAGAACTCGACTCCCCCGACGCGGGACTGCAGCGTCTCCGCCTGCGCCTGCGGCTCGAGGACGCATCGTCGGTGGTGCTCTATGCAG
>JAYQOZ010000447.1:0-1556 GCA_038145035.1 Gemmatimonadaceae bacterium
GCGGGTGGGTTGGCGTAAGTGGCTGTGGCGGCTCGGCTTGGGGCTGGGCGGGCTGTTGGCGTTCGGCATCCTCCTGCTCGTGGTGACGCCGCTGGGCCGCTACCTGCTGCGGGCCGGCTGGGAGGAGGCGCGAATCCTCGCCGCGCGCCGACCCATCGCGGCGGTCGCGGCGGATCCCGATGTCGACCCCGCGCTGCGCGCCAAGCTCGCGTTGGTGCTCGAGGCCCGCGCCTTCGCGCGGGACTCGCTCGGCTTCCCGACCCGCGCGGCATTCACCCAGTTCACACAGCTCGAGCGGGACACGCTGGTGCTGGTGCTCTCCGGTGCTCGCCGCGACGAGCTGGTGCCCAGGCTCTGGCGCTATCCGCTGGTCGGGCGGCTGCCGTACAAGGGCTTCTTCAGGCTCGAGGACGCCCTGGCCGCGCGCGAGGCGCTCGAGGCCGAGGACTACGACACCTACCTGCGCCCGGCCTCGGCATTTTCGACGCTGGGATGGTTCAACGATCCGCTGCTCTCCACCAGCGTGCGCGCGGATTCGGTGGATCTGGTGAACACCGTGGTCCACGAGCTGACCCACAACCGGTACTTCGCCCCGGGCGACGCGAGCTTCAACGAGAGCTTCGCGAACTTCATCGGGGCTCGGGGCGCCGAATGGTTCTTCCGGATGCGGGGCGACTCGGTCAACGCCGCGCGCGCGGCGGCGCGTTGGGCGGACGACCGGTTGCTGGCGGCCTTCTGGCAGCGGCTGTTCGTGGTCATGGACTCGGCGTTCAAGGCCAACCCCGGCGACTCGGTGCGCGCGCGGCGCATCGCGATTCGCGACTCCGTGTATGGCGAGGCCCGGGCGTCACTCGTGTCCGACGTCGCGCCACGGCTCCGGACCATCCCGGCAGCGTACGCGGCGGGTGTCCCGCTGGACAATGCCGCGCTGCTGGCGCGACGGGTGTACCTGAGCGGCATCGAGGGCTTCGAAGCAGCGCTTACGGCAGGCGGCGGACGCCTGCCGGCGGCAATCGCCACGATTCTCTCCAGGCGCGAGTGACCGGTCGAACGCAACGACTCGGCGTGGCCGCGCTGGGCCTGGCCCTGTGCCCGTCCTGCGCCCTCGGTCCTGGCCGGAGCGGCGCCGGGGACGCACGACTGTCACTGCGCTGGGATCCCGCGCGCAGCGGGCAGCTGCCGGTCGGAACGTCCGCGGTGGTCGGGGCGGATGCGGAGATCCTCGGGCACGTGTATGTGCCGACGACGCATGCACCGGAGGCAGCCATCGGCCAGCTCACGCTGCTCCACGGCGTGGGGTAGACCGCCAGCGGACAGAACACCGGTGGCGTAGTATCGGGCGCACCCTGTGGGGACCCGTCGCCGCCCGCGACGGCCCGCCCCTCCACCCTCACGGCTCAGGAGGCCTGTCGCAGATGCAGAATCGCCACCGTTGGACCGCCGCTACCGGCGGAGCACTCCTGCTCGTGCTGCTGGCCCCCGGATGCCGCGCCGGCGGCAGAACAGGTACCCCGCCGCGACGACGCCGAGGAGGCCGCCGTGGAACGACATGCCGC
>JAYQOZ010000448.1:0-1550 GCA_038145035.1 Gemmatimonadaceae bacterium
CCTTCTGGCTCGGCTTCCAGGCGCTGGCACTCCCGGCGCCGTTCTCGGCCGCGCTCTTCACCCAGGGCCTGATCGCCATCGGCGTCGCCTTGCCGTCGTCCCCGGGCTTCTTCGGCCCCTTCGAGCTGGCCGGCAAGGCCGGCCTCGCGCTGTACGGCGTGTCCGGTGCGAGTGCGGTGAGCTGGGCCCTCGGGTTCCACCTGCTCTCGTTCATTCCCATCACGGTGCTTGGTGCCTGGTACTTCGCCCGGCTTGACCTCCACCTGCGGCACATCGCCGGTGCGCAGGCCGAGGCGAAACAGGTGACGGAGACCACCACGTGACGGCCACCGCCGGAACCGTCGAGGCGCAGGCCAAGCTCAACCTCCGCCTGTCCGTACTGGCACGCGAGCAATCCGGCTACCATCAGCTCGAATCGCTGTTCCTGCGCATCGACCTCGCGGACACGGTGCAGCTCGCCACGGATACCGCGCGGCGCACGCTGGAGTGCCCCGGCGTCGACGTACCGGTCGAACGCAACCTGGCCTATCGGGCTGCGCTGGCCTTCGCCGAGGCCACGGGCTGGCCGAAGGGATTCCACATCAGGATCGAGAAGCGCATCCCCGCCGGCGGCGGACTTGGCGGCGGCAGTGCCGATGCCGGAGCCGTGCTGCGCATCCTGAATGCGCTGGCGCCTACACCGCTCGACCTGGCGGCCCTGATGTCGCTGGCACTTCGGCTCGGCGCGGACGTGCCCTTTCTCGCCACCGAGGCGCCGCTGGCCCTGGGCTGGGGGCGCGGCGAGCGCCTGCTCGCGCTGCGACCACTGCCCGCGCGTGAGGCGTTACTGGCGCTCCCGGGCTTCGGGGTGGAGACCGCGGCAGCCTTCCAGTGGTACGCCGCGGAATCCGACGGCGTGCCCGTCGCCGCCCCGACGCCATTGACGCTTGATGACCTCGACCGCTGGGATCGCATCGCACCCATCGCCGTGAACGACCTCGAAGCCGTGGTGTTCGCGCGGTACCCCGCGGTGCAGCGCTGCGTGGAGGCGCTCGCCGGCGCGGGTGCGCGGATCGCGCGCATGAGCGGCTCCGGATCGACGGCCTTCGGCATCTTCGACCGCAGACTGCTCACGGAGCCGAGCGGGTTTCCCGAGGGCACGCGGCTGGTGCACACGCGCACGTCCACCAGCGTGGCAGCCGTGCGACCGATGGACTGAGCGGCCGCTCCGTTGCTCCGCTCGCCCGCCGCTCGTTAGCTTCTCGACGTCAGCCTGCCCGACTGCCCCTTCGTCCAATGGCAGGACATCGCACTTTGGATGCGAGAATGGTGGTTCGAATCCACCAGGGGCAACTCAGATCCCGAACACGCCGCCCTGCGGCCCCGCGAGCCATTCGGCCAGGGTCGGGGCCGCGCGGTCCTTCGGGGAGAGCTCCGTGGGCCTGAGCGGCCAGGGCAGCTGCAGCGCCGGGTCGTCGAAGCGAATGCCGCCCTCCCCCTGCGCGCCGTAGGGCGCCGTGCAGAGGTACTCCACCACCGTGTCGTCCAGCAGGGCCTGGCAGCCACGCGCC
>JAYQOZ010000449.1:0-1511 GCA_038145035.1 Gemmatimonadaceae bacterium
GATTCGCCGCCAACCTGCTTCTTTCGCCCACGGATGTGATCCTGGCCGGCCTCACGCAGGAGGCAGCGCGCATCATCGATCCCGGCTACGCGGTGACGCCGATGGCGAGCTACTTCTTCCTGGCATCGTCGGTGTTCCTCGTGACGCTCACGGGCACGGTGATGACCGAGTGGATCGTCGAGCGACGCCTCGGGACCTACGGCGGCAACATCGTGCCTGAGAAGTCGGCGCCGCTCACCCGCGCGGAGTGGCGCGGGCTGGGCTGGGCCTTTGCGTCGCTCGCGGCACTCACCGCGCTCGTGCTCTGGGGCCTGCTGCCCGAGGGCGGCTTCCTGCAGGACGGCGCGCGGCCGGGCTTCATCGGCTCGTTCTTCCTGCGCGGCCTCGTGTTCTGGATCTTCGTGTTCGGCCTCGTGCCGGGCGTAGTGTACGGCACCGTGGCGGGCACGATCACCAGCGACCGCGACGTCTACAGGGGCATGGCCAACAACATGGAGCTCGTGGCGGGCTACATCGTCATCGTGTTCTTCATCGCCCAGTTCGTGAACATCTTCAACTGGTCGAACCTCGGCGTGCTGATGGCGGTGCAGGGAGCGGCGTTCCTCCGCGCCCTCGACCTCGGGCCCATCCCGCTGCTGGTGATGTTGATCGCGCTCACCGGCCTGATCAACCTGTTCCTCGGCAGCGCCTCGGCAAAATGGGCCATGCTCGGCACCGTGATGGTGCCGATGCTGATGCTGCTGGGCTATTCGCCGGAGCTCACGCAGACGGCGTATCGCGTGGGCGACTCGCTCACCAACATCATCACGCCGCTGAGCTCGAACTTTCCGCTGGTGCTGATCTTCTTCCAGCGCTACGAGCCGAAGGCGGGCATCGGCACGCTGGCGGCTACGATGCTGCCGTACTCGGTGGCGAACTTCGTGGCCTGGAGCGTGATGCTGGTCATCTGGGTGTGGCTGCGCCTGCCTACGGGCCCTGGCGCACCGCTGTTCCTCACGCACTGAGTCCGCGGTCGGCTATCGTTCGCGGACTCCCCGAGACCCGGCAGCACCGAACGCTGGCTGCCGATCCACAACCTGCGGCGACCCCATGAGAGCCTCGGCGGGGTCCCACCGCTCACCTACCTGCCGAGGCCAGCGGTCGCCGCGTGGTCTAGGAATCGCTGGTCCCCCTTATGGGGAAGAGGACACCGTCACTCCGCAAGTTCGTGCAAAATCAACGATATGCGCGACGTTCGCCGCTTGATGGATTGCTCCAGCGGCTTGCCCGATTTGGCAGGGGCCCCGACATCGCCGAGGTCATGGATTGCCGTCACGGTGGAGAGATTCACCGCTGCACACTGGACGTCGAACTCCCCGATCTGTGCGGAAGAAAGCGCCACGAAGTCGGCCGAATTGCTGATAAAATCGCTGACGCGAAGGGAGTTGGGAACTCGCAACTCTCCAAGCACCACCGAGCCATCTTCAAAAATCATGCGAACGCGACGTGCCTTCGTATCGCCCACATCATCC
>JAYQOZ010000450.1:0-1507 GCA_038145035.1 Gemmatimonadaceae bacterium
CCTCCGACCTCGACTATCCCGACGCCGACCTCATCATCGCCGCCGACGGCGTGAACTCCCGCGTGCGCGAGCGGCTGGCGGCGACGTTCAAGCCCGACATCGCGCTCCGCCCTAATCGCTACATCTGGCTCGGCGTCAAGAAGCGCTACGACGCCTTCACCTTCGACTTCCGGCGCACGGAACACGGCTGGTTCCAGGCGCACATCTACAAGTTCGACGAGGACCACTCGACCTTCATCGTCGAGACCACGGCCGAGACCTTCGACGCGCACGGAATCGAGCGCATGACCTCGGAGGAGTCTCTGGCCTTCTGCGAGTCACTGTTCGCCGAGGTGTTGGAGGGTGAGCGGCTCCTCACCAACAGCCGGCATCTGCGCGGCTCGGGTTGGCTCAACTTCTCGCGACTCATCTGCGAGCGCTGGCACACTCAGGTCGGCAACGCGCACGTAGTCCTGATGGGCGATGCGGCGCACACGGCACACTTCGCCATCGGGTCGGGCACGAAGCTGGCGCTGGAGGATGCCATCGAGCTCGCGCGCCAGTTCGACGCGGCAGGTCACGAGGCCGCGGCGATCCCGACGGCGCTGCACGCGTACGAGGAGATCCGCCGCGTGGACGTCGCGCGCATCCAGAACGCCGCCCGCAACGCGATGGAGTGGTTCGAGGTGGTCGGCCAGCGTTACGCCGACCGCCTGGAGCCGGAGCAGTTCATGTACTCGCTGCTCACCCGCTCGCAGCGGATCAGCCACGAGAACCTGCGGCTGCGCGATCCGGTCTGGCTGGAAGGCTACGAGCGCTGGTTCGCCGGTCGAAACGGCATCGCGGTGGCGGCCGACGCCAAGGCGCCGCGTCCGATGTTCACGCCCTATACCGTGCGGGGGCTCACCCTGCCGAATCGCATCGTCGTCTCCCCGATGGCGATGTACTCCGCGGTGGACGGCGTGCCCGGCGATTTCCACCTCGTGCACCTCGGTGCCCGCGCGATGGGCGGCGCCGGCCTCGTGTTCGGCGAGATGACCTGCCCCTCGCCGGACGCGCGCATCACGCCTGGCTGTGCGGGCCTGTGGAACGAGACCCAGCGCGAGGCCTGGGCGCGCATCGTGGACTTCGTGCACACGCAGACACCGGCCAAGGTCGGCATGCAGCTGGGCCACGCGGGCCGGAAGGGCTCGACCAAGCTGGGCTGGGAGGGCACGGACCAGCCGCTCGACGAGGGCAACTGGCCACTGATCTCCGCCTCGGCGATTCCCTACCTCGACGTCTCGCAGGTCCCGCGGGCGATGACGCGAGCGGATATGGACCGCGTGACCGCCGACTTCGTGCAGGCGGCCAAGTGGTCGGCCGGGATCGGCGTAGACCTGCTCGAACTGCACTGCGCGCACGGCTATCTGCTTTCCAGCTTCCTGTCGCCGCTGACCAATCTTCGCACGGACGAGTACGGCGGCGACCACGCGGCGCGGGCGAAGTACCCGCTCGAGGTCTTCCGTGCCATCCGAGAGGTCTGGCC